>NZ_VPBU01000025.1:0-41194 GCF_013418565.1 Acinetobacter sp. YH12135 | reverse complement strand
TGGAAGCAGATGAAATATTATTGGCGAGATTTTCAAGTCATGACAGCTGATAAAATAGAGCAATGGGTGGAGAGAGTATCAAACCAATTCGGAAAAGAATACATGTTTACTTTTTGATGACAGCTTACAAAATTCATTCTTTTTAGATAAAAACAATAAATCTATATTTTGCATTTCCCTATGAATTACGAGGTCATCAAAATCTAAGTGAACAAAATCAAAAACAGATAAACCTGACTTATTACCTAAATTTTGAAATTCATTTTCTTTAAAATATAATTTTATAAACTCTTTTAATACAAAATCTCCTAATTTATGAGTTTCTGCAGGATCAAACAGCCATGCTAAAAAATTTGAATGCTGTAATTCTCTGTGTGAAACTCTTAAAATTTCCATAAGATTGACTTCTTCATTTACTAAATTCTGCAAACTATTGAAGTCATCATCTAATATCAGCTCTTTTAACTGATATTCCACCTCATTTCTCATAACTTAAGCCTTGGTCCCTCTTAAGCATTACACTTAGTTACTTTCTTAATATTTTTATTAAAAGTAAACCGATGCAAAAGCATCGGTTTACATTTTTTATGATCAACCTTTCAACCACTGCTCTACTTTTGCCTGATCTGTAACATTTAATACCACTTCTGGCAATTCAATCTGCGCAGCATATAGCTCAAAAGTCATCAACTCATCACGGCGGAACGCATGAACAGTATAAATTGCATCCTGTTTGGCATATCGCTCAAGGGATTTTACCGTAGCTTTTAAACCATCAATCGCAATAATCACATCATGCGCAGAAAGCCCCGCTTTTGCCGCTGAACCCTCACGATGTGCAGTTTGTACCAATACCCCTTCAGGTTTATCTGCCACTTTCAAACCAAATGGCAAAGACTTGTCCTGTTTTAGCTGATAATCAACACCAAACTCAGGCAATAACTGATCGAGCGGCAATTCATCAGTCGTGTTGATTAAATGGTGAATTTGCTCCGACCAATCATCCCCAGTTAATTCTTTGCATAAATCAAAGATGGTGCGCTCATGCACTTGAATGCCCTGTTGCGCATTGGCATACAATTTCTGCATTAAGGCATCTAAGCTTGAGCCACGTAAACGCAAGCCCAAATCTAAACATAAAGCCACCAAACAACCTTTGTTATAGTAGCTGGTTCCTGCATTGTTCGAGTTTTCATCTTGACGATAGAACTTGACCCAAGCATCAAAACTGGATTCTGCCACCGTTTGAATCGCACGACCCGGGTTTTGCAAATAACGATTAATTTGTGCTTTGAGCAGCTCCAAATAAGCCGCCTGATCAATTACACCACTACGAAGCAATAACAAATCATCGTAATAAGACGTAAAGCCTTCAAAAATCCATAACAGTGACGTATAGCCTTCCTGATTCAGGTCATAATTCACAAAATTTTCAGGACGAATGAATTTCACCAACCAACTGTGAAAATACTCATGGCTGCACAGACCTAAAAAGCGCTGATAATCTTTAGAAGGTTGTTCAGGTTCGTTAGCTTTCGGCAAATCATCACGAGGTGTAATTAAACTGGTACTGTTTGGATGCTCTAAACCGCCATAGCTATTGCCTGTTGCCATGGTCATAAAGGTATAGTTTTCAAATGGCGCAGAACCAAACATGGTAATTTGTGTAACACAAATTTTTTCAATATCTTGCTGCATACGCGCAGCGTTCATTGCATGTTTGCCCGAAACCACAAATTCGTGTGGAATATCTGCTGCGGTAAAACTAAAACGGGTTTGTTCTGCCAATTCAAACGGTGCATCAATCAGTTCGGCATAGTTTTTGGCTTTTAAGGTATAACGCCCTTTCACCAAACTTTTTGCTGCCAAACCTGTCGCAAGCTGAAAATGCTTCAGCTCGTCTGGTAAAAATAATTCAACTTCAATAGCTTTATCTTCTTGCCCATCTAAGCCCAAACAGGCACAGGCAGGATTGACGTATAAACGGGTTTGATCGACATAAGCGCCACGCACTGACAAATCATAAGCGTAGACATCATATTCCACCGTAATCAATTCATGATCGGTGTTAAATAAGCGCCATTTATTCTTTTCAAATTTCTGAATTTTGAGGATACGCCCCGCTTCATCATAAGCACGTACCGACTCAAGATGTTTGGAAAATTCACGAATTAAATAGCTGCCTGGAATCCAAGTGGGTAGAGATAAAACCTGAGTAGGATTAGCCAAAAAACGCACGGTGACATGAATAAGATGCTGACGATAATCGTCAAATTCGATTTGATAATGCAACATAATGGGCAATACAAAATGTATAAATAAGAACTTGACCACAAGCTTAACATTTTTTTAGCAATTGATGCGTCAAGACGAGATTTGTCTGCATTTATGGCTAGCCAACTGCGCAAAAAAGGCATAGCATGCCCTAGTCTATTGACATTGTTTTGCTGCTTAAAACCATTGTGACACCAATGGATTGGTGTAAATAAGGAACTTCTTTGAAACGTGTTATCTATCTGATTGCGCTACTCTATTGGCTATGCAGCGCAATCACGCATGCCGCATTATTGAATATTCAAGCTGAAAGTGTCGAAGCCGAAGCATGGGCAATTTTAGACCCACAATCTGGGCAAGTGATTGCAGAGCACAATAGTCACGTACAACGTGCACCTGCTTCACTCACTAAAATGATGGTGGCTTATATTGTGCTCAAAGATATTCAGGCAGGTAAATTAGACCGAGATGAAATCTTGACCGCAACACCTGTGGTGCAGCAAGTGATGTGGGATGAATCACAAATGTATCTAAAAGCAGGTGAACAGATTTCGATAGATCAGCTATTGGCAGGCTTAATTATTATGTCTGCTAACGATGCTGCACTCACTTTAGGTGAACGTGTTGCAGGTGGTGTTCCGCAGTTTATCGCCCGAATGAATCAGGAAGCGCAAGCTTTGGGCATGCAAGATACACATTTTCAGAATCCATCTGGTGTGACTATGCCTAGTCATTATTCTTCTGCGGCAGATATGGCACGTTTAGCACAAGCGATAGTGACTGAAACACCCGATTATTTGGCTTATTCAAAACAAACTAGTTTTACCTACAATCAGCACTTTCACCGTGCGACCAATATATTATTAAAACAAGACCCAAGTGTAGATGGGTTAAAAACAGGCTTCACCAAAGCTGCAGGTTACAACCTTGCCTTAACTGCAAACCGCCCAACATTGGATAGTGATGCACCTGAGCGTCGTTTAGTGGTGGTGGTGATGGGAACCAAAAGTGCGCAAAAACGCGCTGAAGTGGCACATCAATTATTAAATTTAGCCTATAGCTATACCCGTAATGAAGTCGCGATTAAACCCAAACAAATGATTGCAGAATTGCCTGTGGTGAAATCGACCTTACGCATGTTTAAGATTGAAAGCAGCCAGCCAAAGTTTGTGACGACATCACTCTATGAACAGCCACATGCAATTAACTTGGCGCAGTTTGATCAAAGTACTCAACGTCTACAACTTGTGAATGCACAAGGCGAATTAGAAACGATTGAACCTGCACAGCGCACACAAACGCATGTCAATATTGAATTGTCTGAAAAATTGCTGACTGCGCCATTGGCACAGGTCATGAAACTGGCAACCGTACACGTTTATCAAAATAATCAATTGATTAACAGCTTTTCGATTGAAGAACAGGTCAACATTGTTGAAGCCAATATTTTTGAAAGAATCATGATGTGGTTTGGCAGTTTGTTTAATTTCTTTAGCCATCAACCTGTAGAAGATGAGAAAACTTCACTCGGTTAGAAGCCGATGATCCTCAAGAATTAAATATCACCAAGATGGGCAATGTCCCATCTTTTTTATTGTCATCTACACATCATACAAAGGGCTTAAAATGAGCCTGCCATAAAATCTGCAAATTTATAGGTATGACGCATAAATTTGCATTGAAATTATAAAATTTGCCCCGATTAACTAAAAAATGTCATAAAAAACTCGGAAAAGTGAAGAATTTGCAGAAATGTCTATAACAAATTCCACGTTTCACTTTATGATGTACCCTTAAAAAATTGAATGGATCAATAACATGACTGCTATTGCAAATGACCTCGTGGTTTCTTTCCACTACACATTGACTAACGCAGAGGGTGAAACTCTCGACAAATCTCAAGGTGAACCACTTGCCTATTTGCATGGTGCAGGTAATATCATCCCTGGTTTAGAAAAAGCGTTAGAAGGTAAAACAGTAGGTGAAAAATTTACTGTAAACGTACCTGCAGCTGAAGGTTATGGCGAATACAACCCAGACTTAGTACAAGAAGTTCCTGCACAAATGTTCCAAGGTGTAGACAACATCCAAGCAGGCATGCAGTTCCAAGCGCAAACTGATGATGGCGTTCAAATCGTAACTGTAAAAGCAGTTGAAGGCGATAACGTAATTGTTGATGCAAACTTCCCACTTGCTGGTCAAGATTTAACGTTTGAAGTTGAAATCGTTGAAATCCGTGAAGCTTCTCAAGAAGAATTAGATCACGGTCACGTACACGGTGCGGGTGGTCATCACCACTAAGATCAGTATTGATCAAAACAAAAGGCAAAGTATTTTTACTTTGCCTTTTTGTTTGTCATTCTAAAATTTAGGATAAGCACATGACTGAAAGATCCTTTCAGGCAGAATATTTCGGAAAGATCATTACAGAAAAAATCAACACAACACATTGTCGTTTTATTGGACAATTAAACCCTTCGCATTTAAGACAATTTTACCCAGTCATGCTTATAATGAAGTCACCTTTCTAGCGACCACATCAAGCATTCTTCCCATGCAAAACTATAATTTAGTTTGGTTCCGACAAGATTTAAGAATTTCAGATCACACCGCGCTTTGGCATGCTAGCCAAGCAGGAGCTTGTATTGGCGTGGTGGTTCTTTCGCCTCAGCAATATCGTTTGCATCACGATGCGCCGATTAAAATTGACTTTTACTTGCGTCAATTAAATGTACTAAAAGAAAAACTCGCACAACTCAATATCCCACTGATTGTTCAAATCACGCCATCTTGGGCTGACATTGCACAAACGCTGCTCCAACTATGCCATACATTGAAGGACTCTCATCCGATTCAAAATATTTATGCCAATATTGAATTGGGAGTGAATGAGCTAAAACGTGATCTTGAAGTTCAACAAACCTTGAACCAACACGGTCAGGACTTGGTGTTGTACCATGACCGCACGCTTTTTCCCGTGGGTACGGTGCGCAATCAGAGCATGAAACCGTATCAGGTATTCAGCGCATTTAAAAAATATGCCTATCAACAGTTGAATGTCAGTATTCCGCGTTGCTTTCCTCAGCCGCAACCACAACTCCCCATCCAACTTCCTGAACAATATCTCTCTACAGTACCAAGTTTAGAACACTTAGGTTTCGACCCGCTTCCAACGGCACAACAAAATTTATGGGCAGTCACGGAACAACATGCACAGCACTTGTTAGATGATTTTACACGTGAAAAAATGCAGGATTATCAGCAACAGCGTGATTTTCCTGCGTTGTCTGGTACCAGCCAATTATCTGCGTATTTAAACTGTGGCATTCTCTCCATTCGGCAATGTCTGGCTGCGGTTTTTGCGCATTCACAAGGGCATTTTCATCTCGAAAATGCAGGACAACAAACTTGGTTAGATGAATTACTTTGGCGTGAGTTTTATCAACATATTTTGTTTGATTATCCCAAAGTTTCCAAGCACCGTCCTTTTAAAGATCAGACCGCACAGGTGGCGTGGCGCAATGATCCTGCAGGTTTAGCAGCATGGCAGCACGGAAAAACAGGCATTCCCATTGTGGATGCAGGCATGCAACAACTTTTGCAAACGGGCTGGATGCATAATCGAGTCAGAATGATTTGCGCGATGTTTTTGTGTAAAAACTTATTGATTGACTGGCGCTTGGGTGAACAGTGGTTTATGCAACATTTAATTGATGGCGATTTGGCTGCCAATAACGGTGGCTGGCAATGGTGTGCCTCAACTGGTACAGATGCGGTGCCCTATTTTCGGATTTTCAACCCAGTGAGCCAATCACAAAAGTTTGACCCCAATGGTGATTATATTCGCACATGGCTACCTGAACTGGCACATTTAGATGCCAAAAACATTCATGAACCGTATGCGAAAAATCCAAATCTAAAACTGGATTATCCTCATCCAATTGTTGATTTAAAACTCAGTCGTTTACGTGCCATAGAAGCCTTTAAACAGCTTTAAGAGTACAAACAGGAGATTGGTCAGTCTCGCCCCCATCTGCCATAGGTTAGCATGATGGGAGATTCAACGATTAAACCGACAGTTAGGCGGCTTGCTCGTCACGTTTAAAGACCAATTCGCCTTTTAAAGAACTGTCTGCATCGAAATAATAACCTTCACTATTGAATGCTTTTAAGTCTTCTGCTCGTTCTAATTTATTCTCGATGATAAAACGTGCCATCAAACCACGGGCTTTTTTGGCATAAAAACTGATGACTTTATATTTACCATTTTTCTGATCTAAAAATACAGGTTTAATAATTTCAGCCTGAATTTTTGCTTCCTGCACCGACTTATAATATTCATCGGAAGCTAGATTCACCAATAATGCCGACTGGTTATGTTTTAAATCTTGGTTAATTAAATTGGTGATGATATCGCCCCAGAAACGATACAAATTTTCACCGCGCGCATTATGCAACTTAGTGCCCATTTCCAAACGATACGGCATCATTAAATCCAATGGACGCAATAAGCCATATAAGCCAGAAAGCATGCGCAAGTGTTGTTGAGCAAACTCAATCTCTGCAGCAGATAAACTATAAGCATCTAAGCCTGTGTACACATCACCTTTAAAGGCAAACATGGCCTGACGTGCATTGGCAAGATCAAACTCTGCTTGCCAGTCACGAAAACGCTCGACATTCAAAGTGGCAATTTTTTCACTGACACTCATTAAACTGGCAATTTCTGTAGCAGAAAGTTTACGTGCTACATCAATTAACTCTTGTGAATGTTGAAGTAATCTAGGTTGAGTATATTCATCGCTTGGTAATGCAGTTTCATAATCTAAAGTCTTGGCTGGAGAAATTAAAGCGAGCATAAACCACCTAAATAAAAAATACTGCGCTCACTATAGCAGCAGCTTTCAACAAACTCCAATGCGTGTTTTTGTTTAACCCTATCGGAAAAACACGTTGCGTTGTATTGCTAGAAGATGATCTCTTAGATCAATCCAACGTGGAGGCTGAGGTGCTTTTATTTCAGTGTCTGCTTTAAAAAAACATTGATTCACTCTGATCAGTTGAGCTTATTTTTTTTATAGTACTTGCAACATTTCTCTAGGCAATAAAAAACCCACTTAACTCTCCCAAATTAAGCGGGTTAAATAAAAATTATTTTGTTGTATTGTTCTTCCTGCTTAATATACGGTTGCGATGTGTCATTTAGATGACATTTCAATTAAAAAATGAATAGGATCTGTTGACATTTGCTGTATAAAAAAATAGCGAGATAGTAAAATTCAATCGCCAAACCAAATTCACTACTCGCTATACCTCGTACAATGTTGAATGATCAACACTGGTCTAAGTTAAAAGCTATTCTCGCAATTTTAATATTTATCTCAAATCAAATTTGAGAAATTTTTTTGAGGCAATCCTATATAGTATTAGAACAGGATGCCCTTCAAGAGATTTACCCGAGGTTTTTGGTAATCCAAACTCAATTTTTAAAAAGTACAATCGCTGGTCTAATAAAGATAAGATAATGAAAATATTTAAAATATTCTCAGAGAACGCTGATCGTGAATGGATATTTATTGATGCTACTCATGTTAGAGCACACCAACATTCAGCAGAAATCCCTAATCAGGATATTTCAAAAAGTGTTGGGGGTAATAATTCTAAAATTCACTTAGCTGTTGACTCTCACGGTAACCCGATCGAATTTATTATTTCAGATGGAACCACCCATGATGTCAAAGTTGCCCCTATTTTAGTCGAACAATTAGATTTAACTGACACTGAAATAGTCTGTATGGATAAAGGCTATGATTCTGAAATATTAAGAGAGCAGATTAAAAATTAAAGTGCTAAAGCGAATATACCGAAGAAATCAAACACGAAATCAAGTAATGATCATATGGACTGGTATTTATATAAAATCAGACACTTAGTTGAGAATGCTTTTTGCCGTTTGAAGCAATTCCGAGGAATTGCTACACGGTTTGATAAACTAAAGCGAAACTTTCGAAGCGCAGTTGCCTTAGCTTGTATTTATCTGTGGCTGCCTTTATGAAATGTCAACAGACCCTATTTTTAATTTAAAAATCAAGTATAAATTTTAAACATCCAACGTCTTTGCAGCTTGGTTTAACCTTTCCATTCAAACTCACTAAAAGATTGGTCTTCTTTCAGAGTATTTTCTACCGCTTGCGCCAATTGATTTAATAAACTTTGCTCGGTAATTCGTTCTAGCCAGTCTTGTTCCTCATTTGGGTATGAAGTAATTTCACAAACAAGATGCCCATCTTCACCACGGCTTTGACAGTTTACTGCCAAAGGCAGCGCATGTTGATCTACACTTACAGCGACTTGTGCACCACTCTGCGGCAACGTTTGAAAGCCATAATGAGATAAGTTTTGTGAAAGTAAATTCGCCACATAATTCTGTGCCAGAGTGCAATCTTGTAACTCTTGTTTATTTTCACAATTCGCCATAAATTTTAATTTGCGCATGCTCGAACCCAAAGGCTTTTTTCTTGTATGGGTTTAGCATAAGCAATAAAACGCAAACAGCCAAGCAAAAGCTTGGCTGTTTCAGCATAAAGTCTAGGCTTTGCGACTCTTCATCGCAGCCCCTATCGTTTTGGCTTATTCTGTCACTTGAATATTCAGACCTGCCACACCTGCAAGCTCAGTAAAGGTAGGGAAACTTGTTGCTACTGTTTCTGTACCTACAATTTTAATTTCACCAGAAGTACGCAAGCCTGCCATAGAGAAACTCATGGCGATACGATGGTCATGATGTGATTCAATCTCGCCGCCTGTAAATATCGCTGACCAGTCGCCTGCTTTGCCTTTACCCTGAATGATGATGCCATCGTCAGTTGGTGTGCAGTCAATGCCCATGGTTTTTAAACCATCTGCCATCACTTGAATACGGTCTGATTCTTTTACGCGCAATTCTGCAGCACCTGTCAGTACAGTTTGACCTTCAGCACAAGCTGCAGCAATGAACAATGCAGGAAATTCATCAATTGCCAATGGCACTTGATCTTCAGGAACATGAATCCCTTTTAAAGTACGTGAACCACGAATACGAATATCTGCAATTGGTTCACCGCCTGCAATACGTTCATTTTCCACGCTCAGGTCTGCACCCATTTGTTTCAGAATTTCAATCACACCTGTACGGGTTGGGTTAATGCCCACCGCTTCTAAGGTTACATCTGAATTTTCTGTAATGGCTGCACCCACCATGAAGAATGCCGCAGATGAAATATCAGAAGGTACTTGAATATCTGTACCCACCAATTTACCGCCGCCTTGCAATGAAATACGGTTACCTTCAGTTTTCACTTCATAACCAAATGCTCGTAACATACGTTCGGTATGGTCACGCGTTGGTTCAGGCTCAGTCACTGAAGTTTCACCTTCTGCCCAAAGCCCTGCCAATAAAATACCAGATTTCACCTGTGCAGATGCCATTGGCAAATCATAGTGAATACCTTTCAGCGCTTGCGCACCTGTAATCGATACTGGCGGTGTGCCACGTTCACCCGTCGTTTGAATTTGTGCACCCATTTCACGCAATGGTTTAGCAATACGTTCCATTGGACGCTTGGTCAATGACGCATCACCTGTCATAACAGAATCAAACTGCTGTGCAGATAACATGCCTGCCAACAAACGCATAGATGTGCCTGAGTTGCCCATATAAATTGCGCTTGCAGGTGCTTTTAAACCTTGCATGCCTACGCCATGAATGGTGACTTCACCATTTTTAGGGCCTTCAATGCTCACACCCATATCACGAAATGCTTGCAAAGTCGCCAATGCATCTTCACCTTCAAGGAAACCTGTCACATGCGTAGTGCCTTCGGCAATTGCACCAAACATAATTGAACGATGTGACACAGATTTGTCACCCGGTACGGTAAATTTACCTTGGAAAGTCTTAGCACCTGGCAAAATCGTAAATTGTTGTGTCACGTTATTGTTCTCCATAAAAGGTTTCTTGGCGAGCATATGATTAAAATGCTGTCGTGCCGCTTGTGCATGTCCAAGCAAGCCCATTAAAGCATGCGAGTCTTCTTGTTCAATCAGTTGGCGAATAATCGCGAGTTGACTTTCAAAGCCATCCACCGCTTTTAACAATGCAGTTTTATTGGCCAAGAAAATGTCATGCCACATTTGTGGATCGCTGGCAGCAATACGTGAGAAGTCACGAAAGCCACCTGCAGCATAGCGGAAAATGTCTAAATTATCTTCCCGATTTGCCAATTGTTCGACCAAATTAAAGGCCATTAAATGTGGAAGATGACTGGTATACGCCAATACCTCATCATGTTTTTCCACATCCATGCAAATTACTTCGGCTTTGGCGCTTTCCCACATTTGAATCAGTTTATTGACTGCCCACGGCGCACTGCTTGGCAATGGTGTCAAAATGACTTTGTGATTGGCAAATAAATCAACCTTGCCTGCATGCACGCCTGTATGCTCTGCCCCAGCAATTGGATGCCCGGGTACAAAACCTGCAGGTAAATGTTCTCCAAAAACCGCTTTGGCTGCAGCCACGACACTGCCTTTGGTGCTGCCTACATCGGTCAGAATTACATTATCTGCCAAATGTGGCTGAATTAATCGCAAGACTTTTTCTGTAGCTTGCACAGGTAGCGCCAACACCACTAAATCTGCGCCTTGTACCGCATCTACAGGATTGTTAAAGCCTTGTTCAATTAATCCTAATTCCAAAGCATCTTGCAGCGTTTTTTCAGAACGGGTCGATGCCACAATATGCCGACTTAAGTTTTCTGCCAGCATTACACGTGCCAAACTCGAGCCTATTAGCCCGAGTCCGATAAATGCAACTTTTTCAAACAATGGTTGCGCCATGTTTTATGCCTTCGCTTCCTTGCCTAATACTTTGGCTAATGCACGCAGGAACTTGGCATTTTCTGCTTCTGTGCCAATTGAAACACGTAAATGGGTCGTAATACCCACAGGACGTACAATTACACCTTCTTTCAATAAGGCATTAAAAGTTTGACCCGGATCGGCTTCTACATCTACCAAAATAAAGTTAGCACGTGAAGGCACATAATTCAGACCCAATGCTTTAAAGCCTGCTTCCAATTGCGCCATGCCTGCTTTGTTGGCAATACGTGATTTTTCGATAAAATCTTCGTCTTTTAATGCCGCAACCGCAGCCACCATTGCCAAGTGATTGACGTTAAATGGTTGACGAATACGGTTTAAATAATCGGTCACTTCTGCAGAAGCTAAAGCAAAACCAACGCGCAGCGCCGCCAAACCATAGCACTTAGATAAAGTACGGCTCACGATTAAGTTTGGATATTGCTCAAGGAATTTAAGGCTATTGAAGTTCTCTGGAAAATATTCCACATAGGCTTCATCTAATACCACAATCACCCGTGCAGGAACTTTTTGCATAAAGGCTTCAAATTCAGCCTCTTCAAACCATGTGCCTGTTGGGTTATTTGGGTTGGCAATAAAGATTAACTTGGTGTTGTCTTGAATTGCTGCCGCCATAGCATCCAAGTCATGTGAAAAACCTTTGGCAGGCACTTCAATCGCTTGAGCATTAATCGCTTGCGTTACCAAAGCATATACTGCAAAGGCATGTTGGCTGTACAACACTGAATCTTGATCTGAAACGAATGCGCGAGCAAACATTTCTAGCAAATCGTTTGAACCATTACCCAAAGTAATACGGTCATGCGCAAAGCCAAATTGTTTTTGAATTTGGTCTTTTAAAATAAAACCACCACCATCTGGATAGCGACCAATTTCAGCAATTTCTGCTGCAACGGCTTCTTTGACTTTGTCTGAACAGCCCAATGGGTTTTCATTTGAAGCAAGTTTGACGATATCTGTAATCCCCAACTCACGCTCAAGTTCACTGATTGGTTTACCTGGTTGATAAGGCTTTAACTTCGAGATGCCTTCATTGGCTGGGACAAACGAC
This sequence comes from Acinetobacter sp. YH12135, assembly GCF_013418565.1. Classification (NCBI taxonomy): domain Bacteria; kingdom Pseudomonadati; phylum Pseudomonadota; class Gammaproteobacteria; order Moraxellales; family Moraxellaceae; genus Acinetobacter; species Acinetobacter sp. YH12135. The sequence continues at coordinate 28,950 of NZ_VPBU01000025.1, read as the reverse complement.
ATTTTACACTTCCAGTTGACTAGGTGGTGAATGTGGCGCGCATGACAAACATGCACACCACTAAATTAAATACGGTTATAACACGGCAGCAGGATAAGAACCCAAGACACGAATTTCTTTCACCAATGGACGGATTTCTTCAATCGCTGCACGTACATTGTCTTGCTCGACATGCCCTTCTAGGTCAATGAAGAATACATAGGCCCATTTTTCAGGCAAGGCAGGACGTGTTTCAATACTGGTCAAGCTAATATTGTGCTTCGCAAATGGTGCAAGAATCTCAAGCAATGCCCCTGCGCGGTCATGTGCAGACACCAACAATGAAGTTTTATCATTGCCACTTGGTGGAACTTTCTCACGACCAATCACCAAGAAACGTGTGGTATTTTCTGGGTTATCTTCAATATTGCTATGTAAAATTTCGAGTTCGTAAATATTGGCCGCAATTTCAGAAGCAATTGCAGCAGAATGCCATTCATTACGAATACGGCGCGCTGCTTCTGCATTGGAGCTGAGTGCCACACGTTCTACACCCGGATAATGCACATCTAACCATTTACGGCATTGTGCCAAAGTTTGCTGATGCGCATAAATTTGTTTAATGCTGTCTTTACGAGTGTTTTCTGACACAAGGAATTGGTGATGAATACGCAATTCTACTTCACCAATCACATTTAATGGCGATGATTTAAAGCAATCTAAAGTATGGTTCACCACACCTTCAGATGAGTTTTCGACAGGTACTAAACCATAGTGTGCACTGCCTGCTTCCACTTCACGGAAAACTTCATCAATAGTAGGCAAAGGACGCACAATCGCATCTTGACCAAAATGTTTAAGTACTGCGGAATGCGTATAAGTACCAATTGGCCCTAAAAACGCAATACTTTGTGGCGCTTCAAGTGCCAAACATGCCGACATAATTTCACGGAATAAACGTGCCATGGTCACATCAGACAACGGCCCTTCGTTGCGTTCCATAACATTACGTAAAACTTGCGCCTCACGTTCAGGACGGTAAAACAACGGGCTCTCTTCTGCTGCAAATTTTGCTTTCGCCACCGCTTCAGCAAGTCGTGCTCGACGGTTAATCAGCTGCTGAATCTGTTGATCTACAGAGTCAATATCTTCACGGATTTTAGCGAGATCAAGAGAAGTCGTTGTGTTCTGATCGTCTTGGATCATTGTTATGTCGCCCTTCATAAACATTTTGCAAATAGTATAACAATAGTTAGCTTTCAAATGTTGCGCAATACAACTTTCAGTGTTTCAGATTTAAAAACATACAGTTGATCAAAGCATCACCAATCTATACATTTAAGCCGCAACTTTGCACAACGTACCGCTTAAAACTGGGCAACTATGCTTTTCTTTTTTGCATCTCTAATTCTAAGCGGTGTAATTTTATTTTTAAGTGTAATTATCAATCAGCTCATTGCTTTTAAGTCTGATCAAATTCATAAAAAAAGAGCCAGCACTGGGCTGACTCTGGAGATGATCCTTGATCTTTATTCAATTGGACTTTTAGGCATTGTTTTAACGCCCCAATAAACCACGCGCGACAATTTCTTTCATAATTTCATTGGTTCCACCGTAAATTCGCTGGATTCGCGCATCGACAAAGAAACGAGAAATCGGGTATTCCGTCATATAGCCATAACCGCCAAACAGTTGCAGCAATTGATCGGCAATTTTCATTTGCATATCTGTCGCAAAGCTTTTTAAAGCGGCTGCAGTTTCGACGTCCAGTTTGCCCTGCATATACAATTCGACGTTTTGATTATAAAAAGCAGCGGTTGCCAATTCATCAATCTTAGCCTGTGCCAATACAAAACGGGTATTCTGGAACTGACCAATGGCTTGTCCAAACGCCTGACGCTCTTGCACATATTGTGTGGTCACATCAATTGAACCACGAATAGCACCCAATGCTGTGGCTGCAATCGCGGTACGTTCACGTGGCAATTCTTGCATTAAATAGGCAAAACCATGCCCTGCCTGTCCCAACAGTTGGTTTTTCGGCACTTTGACATTGTCGAAGAATAGCTCTGACGTGTCTTGTGAATGCAAACCAATTTTTTCCAAATTGGTGCCTTTTTTAAAGCCTTCTAAATGAGTATCGACCAACATGAGCGACACGCCTTTGGCACGTGCTTGCGGATCTGTTTTTACTGCCAAAACCACTAAGTCTGCATGCTGACCGTTAGAAATAAAGGTTTTAGAACCATTCAGTACATAATGATCATCTTGCAAAATGGCGTTGGTACGCATGGCTTGTAAGTCTGAACCCGCACCTGGCTCGGTCATGCCAATTGCACCAACCACTTCACCCGACACCATTTTAGGCAGCCAGTATTGTTTTTGTTCTTCTGTACCAATATGCAAAATGTACGGCGCAGCGATTTCAGAGTGACAGGAAATACCTGTAGAAAGTGCGCTATAACCTGCACGTGCCGATTCTTCGACCAACATTAGGGAATAATGCGTTGGAACACCATAGCCGCCATATTCTTCAGGCACATCAATACATAAAAAGCCATTTTCACCTAACAGATTCCACACGCTGCGCGGCATGATGCCCTCACGTTCCCACGCAGCATAATGCGGTGCAATATGCTCCTGCATAAAACGTCGAAAGTTATCTCTAAATAATTCTAAATCAGCATCATAAGCCAGCATATCCAATCCTTTATTTTTCAATTGTTGTTTTCAATAGTATCCATGCTATGCATTTTTATACAGGCTGTCATGTGTTATCCCTACAGATTGTCTTACTTTACAGTCAAACTTTAGTCGTCATTTCAGATATGCAATGAAACTTGTGGCAGCTCGTACAAGCTGAAGCTGTGAATAGTGCTGCAAACTGTTGCCGAAGTTTATACACTAGTATACTAACTAAAGATGTGTGTGAACTCGCTTATGCCAAATACAAACCCCAATAAAAGAAATATTTATAAAGATGTAGAACATCCATTTGCACAATTTATTCGAATTATTGGCAAAGGCAAAACAGGCGCACGTTCACTGACCTATGATGAAGCCTATCAAGCTTTTTCTATGATTTTGCGCAATGAAGTCTTGGACGTTCAATTAGGCGCTTTTTTAATGCTGCTGCGTGTGAAGGAAGAATCTGTAGAGGAGTTGGCAGGTTTTGTGCAAGCCACCCGTGATCAACTGCAATTTAAACCGCTTCAGGTCGATTTAGACTGGTCATCTTATGCAGGTAAACGCAGACATTATCCGTGGTTTTTATTGGCAGCGCTGACTTTAGCAAAACATAACTATAAAGTGGTGATGCATGGTGCTTCTGGGCATACCATCAACCGTTTATATACCGAACAAGCACTGCAATATTTAGATTATCCAATTTGCCAAAATGACCTAGACGTTGAACAGCAATTGGCACAGCGTAATTTTGCTTACTTACCATTGGATGTTATTTCACCGATTTTGAGTGAGTTGATTAATTTACGCAATGTGATGGGTTTACGTTCACCCATTCATACCCTTGCCCGTTTAATCAACCCTTTTAATGCCAAAGCCACCATGCAGGCGATTTTTCACCCTGCCTATCGCAGTTCACATCAACAAGCCGCATTTCAGCTGGGTTATCAAAACAGTGCAGTGATTAAAGGCGAAGGTGGCGAGTTTGAACGCAACCCCGATGCCAAAACTTTAATTTGTGGCATCAAAAATGGCGCTTTATATGAACACGAACTGCCTAAACTGACCGATAACCGCAGCCCTATAGAAGAAGAACTGGATTTGGCAGTATTTAAAGCCGTCTGGCTAGATCAGCAAACTCATGAGTATGGTGAAGTCGCCATTACCGAAACCATAGGTATCGCTTTATATACCATGGGCGTTTGTGATGATTATGCTGTAGCGATGCAAAACGCACAGCAGCTTTGGCAAAATCGTCACAACTAAAACGTCATTGAAAATACAAAAAAAGACACCCATCTCAGGTGTCTTTTTTTGTATTTTCAATTTTTCTGAAAGCTTTCTTACATCATTTAAACAAAACGAATCGGTTTAAATTCTTCATGCTTGTGATGATCGTCATCACACTGCTCGCCTTCTTCTTTAGTGCCACGGTCAATATAGCCACTACGCTCAGTTTCAGGCAGGTTTTTCATTTCCCACGCATACACTGCTTGCATACAAATTTGACGTTGCTCTTGGGTCAGCGCAACACCGTTTGGCCACTTGCCAATTTCAATTGCCGTTTTTAAACGTCCAACAATTTCAGGATCGAGTACGGCAAGCATTTGTTCAATATTCATCATTCATCCTGCTGTTGCATTGATTCAAAATCTTGATTCCACCCTAATTTGGTACGACATGCCATATAGAAGTCATAACCTGGTGGATGTAATAAATTTAATTTATAAGGATGTTTGCGGATATGCAAACTATCTCCGACATTTAATGAAACACTATGTTGACCGTCAGCACTAACCATCGGCAATACACGGTTTTCACGAATATTGATTTTAATTTCGCTGTGTCCACCCACCACAATTGGGCGTGAAGACAAGGTATGTGGATGCATAGGCACCAATGCAATTGCATCCATGCTCGGATGTACAATTGGGCCACCACCCGACAAAGCATAAGCCGTTGAACCTGTTGGGGTCGAAACGATTAAACCATCACTGTGCTGACGATAGACATATTGCCCATCAATATTCAGTTCAAAGTCAATCATGTGAACCGACTTACCCGAATGTAGCACCACATCATTTAAGGCAATCGCTTCATAAATGATTTCACCTTTAGAGCGCACTTCCATTTCCAATAAAAAACGACGGTCTGACTGAAAATGTCCTTGCAAAACCTGATCGAGTTTAAAGATTACTTCTGTCGGTTTAATATCGGTTAAAAAGCCTAAACGCCCACGGTTCACACCAATTACAGGGGTATTGTATTTAACCAAAGCGCGCGCTGCGTGCAGCAATGAACCATCCCCCCCCACCACAATCACCAAATCGACCACTTCGCCTAATAAAGCACGGCTGACTGTTTGGGTGTTGTTATAAGGTACAAGTTGAGCAGTGTCAGAATCAAAAACGGGATGCAAACCCAATCCTAAAATATGGTCGTGAATCAGACATAATGTTTCTACGACAGAATATTTGTCTGGACGGCCAATCAGTCCAATGTTCCGAAAGTTCTTATGTGAAATTTGCACCTGCGATATCGCTCCGCTACGATTCGACGCCTATCATAGCACTAACCTAGTTGATTTAAAAAAACTTTAAAACTACATTTCTGCTCAATTTTATGACGATATTTTCCCTTCAGTCACAGATTAATTATTGCAAATTCAGTAAAAGCTTCGCATGATTAGCAAAATTTATCAGGATCTTATCGCGATTTATGAAGTCTGAGCGTGGCATAGGCATAATTGCATTACTATTTTGCATCATCGTTATTGGTGGATTTATTGCATTTAGTATCTACTTGATTCGTCTGGATAATATTGTCAGAGACAAATTTGAAGGACAGCGTTGGGATATTCCAGCCAAGGTTTTTGCACGCCCGTTAGAAGTGTATAGCAATGCACCTGTCAGCCAGACCGACTTTACTCAAGAACTGAAACTGCTTGGCTATAAAAATACAGATAATTATGCTAAATCAGGCAGTTATGTCAGCGATGGTAATACTTTATTTGTGCATACCCGTGGTTTTGACTTTGGAGACAGTGTCGAACCTGAACAGGTTTTAAAAGTCAGTTTTGCCAACAATCAAATTAGTGAAGTGAGCGCCACCAAACCATCTAATACAGGTATTGCACGTTTAGAACCGATGTTGATTGGCGGAATTTATCCACAGCACAATGAAGATCGTGTGCTGATTAAACTGAATAAAGTACCTAAACCGCTGATTGAAGCCCTTATTGCCACTGAAGATCGTAATTTCTATCAACATCACGGCGTTTCAATTCGTGGTACTGCACGTGCTATTGTCAGCAACGTCACTGGTGGCAAACGTCAGGGTGGTTCTACCCTTACGCAGCAATTGGTGAAAAACTTTTATTTAAGCCCAGAACGCACCTTAAAACGTAAGGCCAATGAAGCACTCATGGCCATGCTGATTGAACTACATTACAGCAAAGATGAAATCTTAGAAGCCTATTTAAATGAGGTGAATTTAGGTCAAAACGGTAACTATTCTATTAATGGTTATGGTCTAGCTTCACAGTTTTATTTTGGTATGCCGTTGCGTGAGCTAAACATTTCACAACAAGCCTTTTTGGTCGGTTTGGTACAAGGTCCATCATTATATAATCCTTGGCGCAACCCTGAAGCTGCCAAAAAACGTCGTGACATTGTACTAAACAATATGTTGGTGATGGGTTATTTAAACCAAGAACAATATGAAAAAGAAACTGCGCGTCCCTTAAATGTCATTACAAAACCGACCATTGGCCCTGCCCGTTTCCCTGACTTTTTAGATATTGTCCGCCGTCAATTACGTACTGAATATCAAGAAGGAGATTTGACCAATCAGGGTTTGCGTATCTTCACGACGCTTGATCCGATTGCACAAACCAACGTACAAAATGCTTTTAAAGCATCGGTTGAGCGTTTAAGCAAAGCCAATCCAAAGCGTTTAAAAGAATTACAAGGCGCGGTGCTAATTTCTCATCCTGAAAATGGCGAGTTAGTGGCAGCGGTAGGTTCTACGCAAGATTTTACGGGTTTTAACCGTGCCTTGGATGCCAAACGTCAAGTTGGCTCACTGCTCAAACCAATTATTTATTTAAGTGCGATTGAGTCTGGTCGATATAACTGGGCAAGTCCTGTAGAAGACAGCCAAATCAGCATCCCAATTGATGGTAAATCTTGGACACCACGTAATTATAGCGGCAGCGATCATGGGATTGTGTCTATGTCACAAGCCCTATCTCAGTCTTATAACCTATCTGCAGTTCGTTTGGGACAGGAGTTTGGATTATCTACCTTCCGTAATCACCTCATTAAATTTGGTGTACCAAGTGATGCGGTTCCGCAATATCCATCTATTTTCTTGGGTGCAGTAGATTTATCGCCTATGCAGGTGATGGATATTTATGGCAACTTTGCCACTGGTGGTTTTAAATATCCGACCAAAGCGATTCGCACCGTAGTCGATGCCAATGGACGTTTACTGGATCGTTATGGTTTAACCGTACAACAAACTATTGATCCTTCTGCCGCCTATATTTTGAATTATGGCTTACAGCAAGTGATGAGTTCTGGTACAGGTCGTTCAGCTTACAATAGCTTATCGACAGATTTAAAATTGGCAGGTAAATCAGGTACAACCAATGATACTCGTGATTCATGGTTTGCGGGCTATTCAGGCAATTATTTAGCCGTTGTATGGCTTGGTTTGGATGATAACAAAGTCACAGGCTTAACAGGCTCGTCTGGTGCTTTGCCTGTCTGGAGTAATGTGATGCAGCAATTGCGTCAAAAACCTGTCAACTTACGTCAGACTGAACAAATTCAATGGCATTGGATTGACCGCAGTTCTGGGCATTTATCTGCACAAGGCTGTGAAGGTGCGATGTATATTCCAGTGAATCGTAATAATGTACCACGTCAGGCAACCGCATGTGGTTTTTCACACTATCAAGTTGAACCCGTTTACCAACCCGATACTGAAACTCAACAAGCAGCTCCTGAAACCAGTGACAGTATCGAAAATTATATCCGTGAAACTGAACCTGTATCAGATGACAATACCGATGGTCGTGTCATCTCAAGCGGCAGTTATATCAATTAAACTTGAGGATATCGATTGGTTACGCTTATGAAATTATCACGTTTAAGACAGGTTTTTTTCACCACATTCGCTATGGGTGCGATGGCAACGATTGTAGCTTGCCAGAGTTTACCTGAACCGCCTGCTCCTCAGCCTGTGCCTGAAAAACCTAAAACTGTGACGACACCAGAAGGTGTGGTGATTCGTCCTTATGAACGTGAAGAAATTAAGCGTCAATCGTTGCAAGTGGTGGTGCCACAACAAACCGTGCAACAAAAATTAGAGGATGGTCGTAGTTTGCCTGCTTTTCAAAAGTTGATGCAGCAAACCCAGACCGCTTATAAACAAGGTCAATTCAATCAGGCCGAAACAGCAGCTTTGCAAGCGCAGCGACTTGCCCCGCAAGCGGCTGAAACCTATTTATATTTGGCTTTAATTGCCAACCAAAAAAAGCAACCTGCCAATGCAGAAGCCTTGGCACGTCGTGGTTTAAGCTATGCACAAAGCGATGCCATGAAACGTCAATTGTGGTTAGTCATTCAAAAAGCAGCACAGCAACAAAATAATGCCAAAAGCCTTGCGCAAGCCCAACAAGCTTTGAAGGATTTGTAAGGACGATGATTTAATAAACTAAAAATCGCTGAGTGTAATTACATCAGCGATTTTTTATTTGTCAAACCAGAAATTCAAATAAAACGTACGCCTGCAATGCCATAGGCATGATGCTGCTCTGCCGTAGCAAAATCATCCTGAGTTAAGCCACCCAAAGCAAAAACAGGAATATCGACAAACTCAGCAATCTGTTGGAATTTTTCCCATCCTAAAGGTGTGGCATCATGATGCGTAGTAGTTGCTAAAACAGGGCTGAGCAAAATTGCTTCACAGCCAATTTGCTGTGCATGTTGTGCCGAAACAATGTCATGACATGCTGCAATATAACGCTGCCCGACTTTTAAATCGCCCTTTTGGAATTGCATTAGTTGCGATTGTTTCAAATGAATTGCTGCAATCGCGTGTTGCTGAATCGTATTTAATTGCTTCCACAATTCCAAATTGATAATCACTTGCCCCAGTTGCTCAATGCAATATTCTGACAATTCAACCTTGCAGGCAGCATTGGGCTCAACCCGCCAATACAGCAGTTTTTGCTTAGGCAAATTTGCTAAATGTTTTAAATCTTCACTGACTTTAATAGCCTGTTGCCACGCCAGTCGTTGCACAATTGCACGATTGGCTTGCGGAAAATTCAGCTCTAAAAGTTGCGGACGGCTAAACCATGTCCAAGGCACTTGAATATCTTTTAATAAAGCCGCAGGTACAGCAGCCTGAAAAATATGCAGATTGACAATCACATCATCATATTCATGGCAAATAATATCAAAGGCATGCCAATGCTGTATGCCAATACCAACTTCTTCAAACACCTCACGGCGGCAGGCATCTACAGGAGTTTCGCCTGCTTCCACTTTTCCACCAGGAAACTCGTGTTTATTGCCCTGATGTTGTTTGGCTTCGCGCCAACCCACTAACACTTTGTTTTGATGAAATAACAGCGCAATTGCCACATGAATATTTGGCTTGGACATGAACCCGTTTCCTTTTCTGCAATGTACGTTTAACTGCAAATTGTAGACTTTTATAAAATCAAAAATAATCCGTTGACAGGCTTATATGATAATGATTATCATTTAAAACAATTCTTACACACCACGGAGTAACTCAAAATGAACGCCCCATTTAATTTATTTTCACGTCATTCAGACACTCAGCATGCCCTACCTATGTTACATTCAAATAACTTGTTTGCGCTAGGACGCGAAATTCGTATTTTGCATGCAGGCGAAGAATATCGTTTACGCTTAACCCGTAACAATCGTCTTATTCTCACAAAATAATTAAAATAATCAACACAATAATAAACGTGGAAACAGCAGTATGAATCAGCGCATACTGCTTTTAAGTTCTGACTTGTCTAATTTTAACTTGCTTCCTAAAACCAATCATATTTACAACTGGGCTTTAGGCAACAAAATACGCACTTTTAAACCACCTTGTTCAGCACGTGAAAATTCAATTTTTCCTGCATGCAACTCTATAATTTTCTTACAAATCGACAGTCCTAAACCAGAACCTTGAGTTTTACTGCCTAAAGCACGGTAAAAGCGTTCGCCCAAACGTGCCAAAACGTCATCAGTCACTGCATGACCATTGTCGGCGATGCAAATTTCCTGCATCAATTCATGCGGTTTCGCTTCAATCCAAATACGTCCTTGAGGTGCTGCATAACGCACTGCGTTGTCAATCAAGTTGCGCAGGCAGCTAAATAGCAATTCAGGATTGCCTTGCACTTGTATCGGTTGAATATCTGACTGAATCTGAATGGCTTTTTCCTGAATAAACGGCGTCAGACTTTGTAAAACTTCCTGCACCAAGTCTGCTATAGATACCGCACTTTTATTTAACGATGCCGCATCTGTCGGGTCTAAACGTGCCAATAACAGCAAATTTTCCAATACTTGTGTACCACGACTGACATCACGCTGAATTTGCTCTAAATCTTGTGCCAACTCAGGTTGTTGTTGGTATTTACGTTTTAGCACCTGCAAACGCAATTGAATGGCAGATAAAGGAGAGCGTAATTCATGCGAAGCATCTGCTGTAAATCGCTGTTCTGCAATTAAAGACTGCTCTACTCGCCCCAACAATTTATTCAATTGCTGCAGCATGGGTTGCAGTTCTTTCAATTCAGGTTGTGTGGGGATAATTGGCATCAAATCATGTTGATTTTTTTCTGCAATTTGTTGGGAGAGTTGCTGAATCCGCTTAAATTGACGACCAATCATAAAATGCACAATGGCCCATTGCAGCAACCACAACAGCAATAAAATAGCGGCATAACCTAAACTGGTTGCAGCAATTTCCTTGAAGCGATATTTAAGCGGCTGCGCGACAATCACATGCAAGCCATCTTCCTCTGCCACATAGCTGCGCCAAATTTGTCCATCTTGCCAGTGAAATGAAAAACCATGCTCAGATACCACGGCAAGCTGAGACAAGTGAAGCTGAGAAATGTCATGTTCATCTTCAGAGGTAGTCAAAATCAGATCATCTAATCCCAATTGATAGGCAATATGAAATTGCTCACTCAACTCATCGACCTGATTGCCTGCATGGTCACGCAAGTCTGCTCGCAGCAACATATCGGCTATTTCATCCATAATGTCATCATGCACGCGCATGGTCTGATAACTGGCAACCGCCAATAATAAAATCAGGGCGAGTCCACCCGCCAAGACCGAACTTAAAACGGAGCTTTTAACCAGTTTGGACTGTAAAGAAATGACCTGTTTAGACATGCGGAGATCAAACTGAATTAGTTATCTTGCTGCATACGATAGCCTAAACCTCGGATGGTTTTAATGCGGCTACTGCCAATTTTTTTGCGTAATTGATAAATAAATACTTCAATCGCATTACTTTCAATTTCATCGCCCCATGCATATAAAGACTCTTCGAGCTGTTCACGAGTCACCACATGCTGCGGGTTTTGCATCAGTTTATGTAAAATCTGGAATTCCTTGGCCGTTAAATTGACCTGTTGATCATCCACTTTCACTTGTTTGCTTTGCGTATCTAAAACCAAGTTGGCAAATTCAAGCTGCTGTGTCGGATGACTTTGCGCACTGCGTAACTGACTGCGTACCCGCGCCGATAGTTCTTCAAGGCTAAACGGTTTGACCAAATAATCATTGGCACCTAAATCAAGTCCCTGTACCCGATCTTGAATACTATCGCGCGCAGTAATAAAAATAACAGGTGTGTCCTGTTGCTGCTGTCGTAAAGCGTGCAGAATTTCATCACCGCTATTTTTAGGCAACCCACGGTCTAACAACACACAATCATAATGATGCTGCTGAATCGCTAAAATGGCATGATCACCACGTTCAACCCAATCGACATTATAACCATCCATTTCCAGCCAAGTTTTTATACTTTCTGCTTGCGATACATCGTCTTCAGCCAAGAGTAAGCGCATATCTTCCTCTGTTATTTATGCTTCAAAATTTTATGATTTCAAAATACTTTACATGATAAAACCACATACACCTTACAGCGTATGTGGTTTTTGAGTGAAATCAGTTTTGTGTAGCAACTAATGCTGTTTTACACAGCGTAGATTTAGAAACGAACTTGATCCACATCTATTTCAATACGTTTTGTAGGCTTGTGATCAATATCCACTTCACCAATTAAGGTAACAGGCGTTTTGGCAGAAACTGCTTTGCCATTCCATAAGTCATCATCAATATCGACCGTAATAGTGCCTGTGTTATCACGGAACTGATATTTTTCATCACCAATAGATTTCACCACATAACCTTTTAACTGCACTTTGCTGTCATCTTTCAGGCTTAAAGCTTGTTTTACAGTTACATTTTGATGTAGTGCTTGGGTGTTAATGCTGTCGTTTGCCATGGTGATTGAAGCCATTGCCATTAAACCTGCCATCAACATTGCTTTCATTGTAAATTTCATTGCTTCACCTTTTTGTGTTGCTCATTTCGTTATGGTGATTAAAACAAAGCAAGATGAGCTGAATCTTAAGATTTCCATTTTTTAAAATTCATCGTAAAAAGTTTGAATCTGCTAATTTAATGGCACGACTCGCAACACTTCCTCTAAAGTGGTCATGCCTTCTAAAACTTTGCGTGCGCCTGCAATACGCAACGGTTCAATGCCCTCTTTTTTAGCTTGCTGACGTAATTCATTTAAATTGGCATTGGCGCTGATGAGCTGTTTGGTATCTAAACTTAACGGCATAAACTCATAAATTCCGACCCGACCTTTATAGCCCGTTTGACGGCATTCATCGCATCCAACAGGTTTAAACACTTGTGCAGGCATTTCCATAATGTAATCGAAGGTCAAATGTTCCCAATCTTTTTCATTTATTGAGCCTTCTTGCTTACAATGCGGACACAGTTTACGCACCAAACGCTGTGCCAAAACGCCTAAAATTGTGGCAGCTGTCAAAAATGGCTGTACGCCCAAATCATGCAAACGAGTCAAACTTGAAGGCGCATCATTGGTATGCAGTGTCGATAAAACCAAATGCCCCGTCAGTGCCGCTTGAATTGCCATATTTGCGGTATCCTGATCTCGAATTTCTCCGACCATAATAATGTCAGGGTCTTGACGCATTAAGGCACGCACACCATCGGCAAAACCTAAATCAATTGCAGTATTCACCTGCATTTGGTTAAAACTCGGTTCTAACATTTCAATCGGGTCTTCAATGGTGCAGACATTGACTTCATCGGTAGCCAATTGCTTTAGCGATGAATACAGCGTGGTGGTTTTACCCGAACCTGTAGGGCCTGTAACCAAAATAATGCCGTGACTATGTGCAGTCAGGGCATGCCATTCATTCAACAAACGACTATCAAAACCCAATTGCTGAAAACTGCGTACCAATACTTCTGGGTCAAAAATACGCATCACCAGTTTTTCGCCAAACGCCGTTGGTAAGGTCGATAAACGCAGTTCAGTTTCTTGTCCTTTTGGAGTTCGGGTTTTTAAACGTCCATCTTGCGGTTTACGTTTTTCGGCTACATTCATACGCCCTAAAATTTTAATCCGTGAGATGACTGCGGTAAGCGTATTGGCAGGCATGTTATAGATGGTGTGCAACACGCCATCAATACGAAAACGTACTTTGCCTGTGTCTTTACGTGGTTCGAGGTGAATATCGCTTGCGCCTTGTTCAAAGGCAAATTGCAGCACCCAATCGACCAACTTCACAATATGTTGATCATTGGCATCTGGGTTTTGGGTATCGCCCAATTGCAATAAAGCCTCGACCCCTTTATTTTCACGGTCGTGTGCAGAAGATTTTTGTGATGAATGTACTGCACGACTCACTTGGTAATATTCAATCAAATAGCGCTGTAATTGATCTGGGCTGAGTAAAACCCGCTGAATTTTTTTGGGCAATAAACTATGTTCTAAGTTGGCAACCCATTCTTTTTTATAAGGTTGATCTGTCGCAATTAATACCGCATCTGCAGTCACTTCCACCGCTAAAATACGGTTACGCAGCGCAAATTCCTGCGACATCACAGCAGTTAAAGCGGCAACATCGGCTTTTAACGGATCAATAATATAGAATGGCAAGCCTGATTTATCAGCCAGCCATTGGCATAAACGGTTTAAAGTTAAAGTGGTTTGGGGATGACTTTGATCGACCAAATTAAAGTTGGCAATCCATTGTAACGGATGCCATTTTAATTGATCACGTTGACGATGCGTGGTTTGTACCAAAGCCTGATCACGTTCGGTAATTTTACGATCTTTGACTAATTGTTCTAAGCACCAAGTACTGTCTATTTCAAAATTAAAATTCATTGTTATATGCCCCAAAATCTGGGTTTACTATAGCAGAGTTTGCTTTCAGGGCTGAATGACTTCTTTAATACAGTAATCTTGTATGGTTCGATTAAGCCATAATTTTAGAGTGAAAATAGATTCATAAATGGCGATAAACACAATTCAAATATATGATGTTTAAAATAACACCTTGTATTTGGAATGTTGCTGTGGATTTTCTGACTCCTCCATCTTTGGTTACAACCAATTTTCCCGAACTGCTCACCATGTTTGCAGCAGCACTTGGCTGTGGCTTACTGATTGGATTAGAGCGTGAACGCAGTAAAAAAAATGGACAACATCACCGTTTTGCAGGCGTACGTACCTTTGGAATTTGCGCATTATTAGGTGCCATTTGCTTCTTATTGGGCACGAGCATTGCCATTGTGGGTGCGTTGATTGTTGGGGGAATTGGCTTATATTCCCTCAAAAATCAAACGGAAGATGACCCCGGCGCTACCACCGAACTTGCCTTCGTGATGACCTATTTTATTGGTGCATTGTGTTTATGGAATATTCCATTGGCAGCAGGTTTATCGGTTATTTTGACAGGTTTACTCATGACCAAGCACACCATGCATGGCATTGTCAGTCAGTGGATTACCGAAGCTGAACTACGTGATGGCTTGTTTTTACTGGCTTTGGTGTTAATTGCCTTGCCACTGACGCCTAATACTGCACTATGGGGCAATGTGCTTAATCCTTATGTGATTTTAAAATTATTGATTTTAATTCTAAGTGTGCAGGCTTTGGCGCATATCGCCAAGCGTTTACTCTCAAGCAGCAACGCCCTCATATTATCTGCAATTGCTTCAGGTTTTGTATCAAGCACCGCAACCATTGCCAGTTTAGGCATGGAAGTACGCGCAGGTCGTGGCGACGCACGTGCCAATGCAGGTGCAGCGCTGATGTCTTGCGTGGCGACTTTAGCGCAAATGTTGATTATTGTGGCGGGTGTCAATCTGATTTGGTTTAAGTTATTAATTATTCCAAGTTTGGTCGGAATCGCGATTTTGGTTGTAGCGGGTGTCTGGTTGCTCAAAAAACATAAAAGTACGACAACAGCAAAACCTGAAGCCGACACCCGTATGTTTAGCCTTAAAGAAGCCGCTATTATTGTGGCGACCTTAACCGCAATTCAAGCGATGGTATACGGCTTGGAACAAACCCTTGGGGATGCAGGTTTAATCATTGGTACCCTGCTCGCCTCGTTATTTGAGGTTCATGCCGCAATTGCAACCGTGGTGATGCAAGGTCCACCGAGCCAGCAGGTACTTTTGTATGCCTTAATTTTAGGTGTGGTGGCACATGCGATTGCCAAATGCGTCAATGCCGCGCTCATTGGTGGTTTGCGCTTTGCACTGTATTTCGCCCCTGCCCAAATTCTGCACATGCTGGCGTTGGTGGCTATTTTATATATGCTGGTTTAATCGACAGCGATTAAAACAATTTTTAGGATATGCACTGCGTGCTGATCAACACGGAAACTGACATCAAAATCTGCAAAATTCATGGTGTAAATTCGTTCAGCATCATCCTGATATGCAGGTCGTGGATCTAAAGACAAGACCTGTTCCAATTCCTGCACAATTTGTGGTTGCAATACGCCTGAGCCGAGTAACTGATTTTTTTGCGCTTCTGCTGTGTCCATCCATAGCACTGTTTTTCTTATGGGTTCATCTTGCGCATAACCACTTTGTGCATCAGGCACAGCATCTGAATATTGGATATAAGGTTTAATATCCAAAATAGGCGTGCCATGCAGTAAATCTGCCCCTGTCACATAAACTCGCAGTGACTTACCCACTTTTTTGACCTGTTTAAATTGCACCACAGACAAACCAATGGGTGCAGGTCGATACATGCTGCGCGTCGCAAACACACCTATTTTTTGATTACCACCCAAACGTGGCGGACGCACTTGTGCACGAAAACAGGGGTTTTGCTGTTTCTGTACGGTTGGATGAGCATCGGTTTGGTTTTTATTGTCGTGAAATTGCCAGATTAACCATAAGTGACTAAACGCTTCGATCCCTTCAAATGCCAACACATCGTTATAAGGCGCCTGCATTTCAATATACGATTCGACTTGTACCAGATTCGGTTGACGAGGAATACCAAATTTTTCTCGGTAGGGAGAGTGCATAAATCCGATTATTGGCATTTTTAGATCAGTCTTCATCACTTTTTCTGATAAGCTCAATTAAATATATTCAGTTTATAGAGAATGATTTTAGATTAGAATAGCAAGCTGTTCTAATTTGATAATTTATTGAGACCTTTAATGGCTGCTTTCAACGTCGAAAAGATTACTCACGTACACCACTGGAATGACACTTTATTCAGTTTTAAAACGACTCGCGATACCGCACTACGTTTTAAAAACGGTCAATTTGTGATGATTGGTCTGGAAGTAAATGGCAAGCCTTTAATGCGCGCTTACTCGATTGCCAGTGCTAACTATGAAGAAGAGCTAGAATTCTTCTCAATTAAAGTACCTGATGGCCCTTTAACGTCTATTTTACAAAAAGTAAAAGTGGGCGATGAATTGCTGGTTTCTAAAAAACCTACAGGCACTTTGGTACTGGATGATTTAAATCCTGGTAAAAACCTATACTTACTTTCTTCAGGTACAGGTCTAGCTCCATTTTTGGCAACCATCCGCGACCCTGAAACTTATGAACGCTTTGAAAAAGTGATTGTGGTTCACGGTACACGTTTCATTTCTGAATTGGCTTATCAAGATTTAATTCTAAATGAATTACCAAATCACGAGTTTTTCCAAGAACTTGGTATTCGTGAAAAACTGGTATATTACCCAACCGTTACACGTGAAGAATATCCAAACCAAGGACGTGTGACCACGGCAATTGAATCGGGTGAAATCTTTGAAAAAATTGGTTTACCACGTTTTAACCCTGAAACTGACCGTGCCATGTTATGTGGTAGCCCTGCATTCTTAAAAGATGTTGCAGCATTACTTGACCAACATGGTTTAAAAGAATCACCACGTATGGGTGAATTGGGCGATTACGTGATTGAACGTGCTTTCGTTGAAAAATAAAAGCTGTTGAATCTAAAAAAACCGAGCTAAATAGCTCGGTTTTTTGTCATTAGCATCAATTAACGTACACTGCGACCTTCTTGGTTAGCACGTCCTTCACAGTGTGCACCACCACCAATTACAAACCCACGCTCTGCCTGACATGAACCAATCATACGACCACTCGAATCATAAGTTGTCACTTTTGAAGCACAACCTGTCATCAAAATAGCCGCTGTTAATGCGATTAAACTAGAAATTTTCATTGTATTACCCCTCTAAAAAATTAGTCTTGTTGCAGTGAAATCTGCGAATTATTTGGTATGGTTGGCAATAAACCCGTGCGCTCATCTACTTTAGAATAGTTAATGCCTTGTATGTTGGCACCACCATAACACACAGCTTTAGCCCCCAAAAGAAAGCCCTGTGTAGCGACACATGAACCAATCACTTGCCCTGCAGTATCATAAGTCACTACTTTAGAACTACAGCCAGCCAAAGCAATCAGGCTTGCTATAGAAAATAATTTAATTAGTTTCATTTAACCCTCAATTTAAAAAAAATTAAATATTATTCATCGTGTAAATTATTTTTAAATACATCAATTTATTTTTAATTTTAGTTATATATTATTTTTTGTAAATAGCAATTTGGAATAACTTATCGTTATTTTTACTTCAAATTTTAAAATTATTGCGACTACAAAAAATTAAAAGCACTCCATCTAAATCACTCAAATCAGATGGAGTGCTTTTTACGTTTATTCTTTATTCTGGTACATTCATTCTTCGTTCAGCCAAAGCTTGCTGAATCACATGATATCCCGCTGTTAAGCCCAAACTCGCCATAATCACGGCTACCACAAGATCTGGAATCAAACTACCCGTACCAAATACACCCACTGCCGCCAAAATAACTGCGAAATTACCAATCGCATCATTACGGCTACATAACCACACCGATTTCATATTCGAATCACCATCTCGAAATGCATATAAAATCAATGCAGTAACCACATTGGCTAATAAGGCGATGATCCCAATAATACCCATGGTTATGGCTTCAGGTGGAATACCCTGTATATAGGCATAGATAACCTTGCCCATCACCACCACACCAAACAAGGCCATCGTGATGCCTTTGACCAAAGCCACAGTAGCACGCCAATACAAACTTGCACTTAACACCGCAAGTGAAATCCCGTAATTGACAGCATCTCCAAAGAAATCCAGTGAATCTGCCCATAGGGATGATGAATGGGCATAGGCACCACCTATCAACTCGATAAAAAACATGCTGAGATTGATCACCAATGCAATCCATAACGCGGTTCTAAATTTACTATTCGGTTTGATTGGCGCAGGTTCATGACTACACGTACATGCCATAGACACACCTTCTTTCAAAATGAAACTGTTTCGATTATGCTCATTTAAAACTATAGACTTAGTCCAAGGTCAAGTATGGCACAATATTTAATTCATGAATTAGCTAAAAAAGTTGGAGTCAGCACAGATACAATTCGTTTTTATGAAAAGAAACACTTACTCACCCCAAGCTTTCGTGCCGAAAATAATTATCGCTATTACAACGATGAGGCACTCAAGCGTTTGATTTTTATTAAGCGTTGCCGTGCTTTAGATATGAACTTAAAAGAAATTGAAGCCTTAATTGAATTAGAAAAACAGCCGAAACAAAACTGCTGCGCTGTGAATGAATTGATTGATGAACATTTAAGGCATGTAGAAGATAAAATTGCCGAGTTGCAGCATTTTCAGCTACAACTTCAGCAACTTAGACAAGCCTGCACCACGCAAACAACCATTGATGATTGTCAGATTTTAAAGCGACTTGAAGCCGAATAATCGCTCTCTAAGCCTTTTGTAATGCAGTATTTACGTATCTAAAATTGGATTATAAACACTTCTGATTAACACGCTTCGATAGCTGCTCGGCAGTTTCCACACGTTCAGAATAACGATCTACCAAATATGCTGCTTGCCCGCGAGTCAGCAAAGTAAATTTATATAACTCTTCCATCACATCGACAATACGGTCGTAATAGCTAGACGCTTTCATGCGGCCATCTTCCTCAAACTCTAAAAAGGCTTTAGGAATAGAAGACTGATTGGGAATGGTGATCATCCGCATCCAACGTCCTAAAATACGTAATTGATTGACGCTGTTAAATGACTGCGACCCGCCACACACTTGCACTAAAGCAAGCGTTTTACCTTGTGTGGCACGAATTGCGCCCGCGGCAAGCGGAATCCAGTCAATTTGTGCTTTGAAAATCGAACTCATTGAACCATGACGTTCTGGGCTACACCAAACCATACCTTCTGCCCACGCCAACAATTCATGCAGCTCTTGAACTTTGGGATGTGAAGTATCGCCATCTTCAGGTAAAGGCAAACCTTTGGGATGGAAAATTTTTACCTCAGCGCCAAAGTGCTCCAAAATTCTGCCCGCTTCCTGTACCGCCAAACGACTATAAGAACGCTCACGGTTTGAACCGTACATCAATAAAATACGTGGCGGATGGTTCAACGGCTTTGCCTGCACCTGTTCAAAACTTGGTGTAGGCAATAAATCTAAATCAATATTGGGTAATACCATGCTGCATACTCTTAAAACTAAAATGGGCAACGCATGCCCATGTTTTTATCTTAAACCTCAAAATGAAGAAAATTACTTTGAACTGACAATCGACTCATTTTGATAAAACTTTTTACGCAGCCATAAAGACACACTCACCAAAGCAATCAACACAGGCACTTCAACCAAAGGGCCAATAATCGTGGTAAATGCAACGGGAGAAGCCAAGCCAAACGTTGCAATGGCAACAGCAAGTGCTAATTCAAAATTATTCCCTGCTGCGGTAAAGGAAATGGCGGTCGTCCGTGGATAATCATTGCCCATCCATTTGCTCATAAAGAAGCTAATAAAGAACATGGCAGCGAAGTAAATAATCAATGGAATGGAAATGCGTAAAACATCCATCGGCAAGCTCAGTACTTCTGCGCCTTTTAGTGCGAACATCGCCACAATGGTAAATAGCAATGCCAACAGACTAAATGGGCTAATTTTGGGTAAAAAAGACGTTTGATACCAATCTAAGCCTTTGCTTTTCACTAAAATCAAGCGTGTTAAAAAGCCCATCAAAAAAGGAATACCCAAATAGATTAAAACAGCTTGGGTGATTGTCCAAAAACCAACATCAATCACTTGTCCTGCCACGCCAAAATACGGCGGCAAGAAACTCAGAAACAGCCATGCATAAGTACTAAAGAATATAATCTGAAAAATACTGTTAAACGCAACTAATGCAGCCACGTATTGGTTATCACCACAAGCCAAGTTGTTCCAGACCAAGACCATCGCGATACAGCGTGCCAGACCAATTAAAATCAAACCTGTCATATATTCAGGATAGTTTTGCAAGAAAATAATCGCCAAAGCGAACATCAAACACGGAGCAATCAACCAGTTTTGTACCAAAGACAACAACAAGGTTCGGCGGTCTTTAAACACTTCTGGCAAAGCTGCGTAATCGACTTTTGCCAATGGTGGATACATCATCAAAATCAAACCAATCGCAATGGGAAGGTTGACTGTGCCCACGCTCATTTGATCTAAGCTTGCCGATACTGCAGGAAATACCACGCCAATCGCAACACCTAGCCCCATGGCAATAAAAATCCATAAGGTCAAATTACGATCTAAAAAAGAAAGTTTGGACTGTGCCATGTGCTTACTCGCAATGTGTTGCAATTGTAGGGTTGATACGTGTCATCGGGCTGACATCTTGCTGCGCAATAATATTCAAAACAGCAAGCGCCCATTCGGGTAAATCAGGGTTCAAACGGTAATACACCCACTGCCCCTGACGTTGATCGAGCAAAATAGATGAGTTGCGTAACAACGCCAAATGACGTGATATTTTCGGTTGATTTAACTGCAATTGTTCTGTCAATTCACATACACAAATATTGTGTTGAGCCATCACCAATTTCAGAATGTCCAGTCGGGTTGGGTCTGACAAACATTTAAAAAAATCAGTTTGATTCATTTTTTATCTGCACTTCAATATTCACTATTGCGAATATACGCATATCCATATATAAATGCAATATTGAAATTTTATCGACCTAAAACGAGTCACTACGCATGAGTAACACTATCAAAATTTTTCATAACCCTGCCTGTGGGACGTCACGCAACACTCTAGAATTAATTCGAAATACAGGACAAGAACCTGAAATTACCGAATATTTAAAAACACCACCTACACAGGCTGAACTTGCTAGCATGATTCAACAAGCAGGTTTAAGTGTCCGCGATGCGATCCGTAAAAATGTTGAACCATACGAACAGTTGCAGCTTGAAGGCAGCTCACACAGCGATGCAGAATTAATTGCATTGATGGTCGAGCATCCGATTTTAATTAATCGTCCATTTGTTGTGACCGAGTTGGGTGTAAAACTGTGCCGCCCTTCGGAACTGGTCTTAGACTTGCTCTCTCAACCACAACTAAAAAGCTTCAGCAAAGAAGATGGTGAAATGGTGATTGATGAACATGGGCAACGAGTGCGTTAAAATGCTTTCATCATTTAAAAATTGATTATAGGTGATGAGTCAAATTGGTATTGAAAGTCCCTACTCTTGCGTTTTGTATAGCTCAGGATGAGGAACTTTCAATATCAAGATTAGCCCCAGCGTTTCAGCACAAGTTTTCTTCTGAATCCCGAGCTATTTACTAGGTTGAATCCTAAATTTAGATTCATACAATAAAGCCATATTTCTGCTATTGCTTTTTGATCATGACCATTTCCCACGTCACCGAACTTCTCTCTCCTGCTGGTTCTTTAAAAAACATGCGCTATGCCTTTGCTTATGGTGCAGATGCAGTCTATGCAGGTCAGCCGCGTTACAGTTTGCGCGTGCGTAATAACGAATTTGATCATGAAAACTTAGCAATTGGTATTCAAGAAGCACATGAATTAGGCAAAAAGTTTTATGTGGTGGTGAACATCCAACCGCATAACAGCAAACTCAAAAACTTTATTCGTGACCTAGAACCTGTGGTTGCCATGCAACCCGATGCGCTGATCATGTCTGACCCAGGTCTGATTATGATGGTACGTGAAAATTTCCCCGACATGCCTGTACATTTATCGGTACAAGCCAATGCGGTGAACTGGGCAACGGTGAAATTCTGGCAAAATATGGGTTTAACCCGTGTCATTCTTTCGCGTGAATTGTCGATTGATGAAATTGAAGAAATTAAAAACAACGTGCCTGGCATGGAAATTGAAGTATTTGTGCATGGTGCGCTGTGCATGGCCTATTCAGGTCGTTGCATGCTTTCAGGCTATATGAATAAACGTGATGCCAACCAAGGCGCATGTACCAATGCCTGCCGTTGGGAATATAAAATTCACGATGCAAAAGAAGATGAAACAGGTGACGTAATTCCTGTCAAAAATCTTTCTGAAACTGCCGATGCAGATGAACAACACATGCAGGCACAGCATCAATTTAACGAGCCTGTGTTATTACAACGTAATGACGAAGATATGTTTGCTGCCGAAGAAGATGAACACGGCACTTACTTTATGAATTCTAAAGATTTACGTGCAGTGCAGCACGTTGACCGTTTAACTAAAATGGGCATCCATTCACTAAAAATTGAAGGTCGCACCAAATCTTATTTCTACTGCGCACGTACTGCACAAATTTACCGTAAAGCCATTGATGATGCACTTGCAGGCAAACCATTTGACCCTGCATTAATGACTCAATTAGAAGGCCTAGCTAACCGTGGTTATACCGAAGGTTTCTTGCGTCGTCATGTGCACAGCGAATACCAAAACTACGAAACAGGTTCATCAAGTTTTGATCATCAGCAATTTTGTGGTGAAGTCTTAGAACGTAATGGTGACTACATTAAAATTGATGTAAAAAACCGTTTTGTAGTGGGCGATTCTCTAGAATTGATGACGCCACAAGGCAATATCTATTTCACTTTAACTGAAATTAAAGATAAAAAAGGCAATCTGATTGAAGATGCTAAAGGTTCAGGGCATATTGTAGAAATCCCTATACCTGCAGATGTCGATATGCGTTATGCCCTGCTGATTCGCAACTTACCAAATTCGACTGCAGATATTTCTGCCTCATCGTTGGCTTATCAAGCCAACTAAGTGGCAATAAACTAAGCGAGTTTTGCGATGGCACTCCTGATTACCGACCAATGCATCAATTGCGATATGTGCTTACCCGAATGCCCGAATGAAGCAATTTATGAGGGTGAAAAGGTGTATGAAATTGATGTGGCGCGTTGCACAGAATGTGTTGGGTTTTATGACTATCAAACCTGCGTTTCAGTCTGCCCAATTGAATGTATTATTCCGCATCCTGAGCATGTCGAAACCAAAGAGCAGCTACAGGAAAAGTTTAATCAGTTGAATTTATTTGGACAAAATAATAAGGCTAATTAGACTGAAATGAATCTAACTGCTGTAAATCAAACTGGATGTTAAAAATAAAAAAGAACTGAGTTGTTAGCCGACTCAGTTCTTAAAACCAAAAATAGAATAAATAAACTTTTAATACTGTGCGATAACGCACTTTACTGAACATAGCGCCTGAGTATTGGGGAACTCAGGCGCTATCTTTTTAGCGAATACAATTTAAGGATGGTTAATCCGCGTATTCAGATGTATTCGTTCAAACTTATTGACCTGAACGGATGATGTAATCAAATGCTGAAAGTGATGCTTTCGCGCCTTCACCTGTTGCAATGATGATTTGCTTGTACGGTACAGTTGTACAGTCACCTGCCGCAAATACACCTTTTACATTGGTTTCATTGCGCTCATTAATCACAATCTCACCACGATTCGTCAGCTCTACTTTTGACTCTTTTAAGAAGTCCGTATTTGGTAATAAACCAATTTGTACGAAAATTCCTGCAAGTTCAACAGTATGCTCAACATCTGTCGCACGGTCTTTATATTTCAACGCAGTCACTTGTGCGCCATCACCAATTACTTCAGTCGATAATGCATTGGTAATTACAGTAGTATTTGGCAAGCTGTTCAATTTGTTTTGCAAGACTTGGTCTGCACGTAATTTAGTATCAAACTCTACCAAAGTCACATGCTCTACAATCCCTGCAAGGTCAATCGCTGCTTCTACACCTGAGTTACCACCACCAATCACTGCAACACGTTTGCCTTTAAACAACGGGCCATCACAGTGTGGGCAGTATGCCACGCCGCGGGTACGGTATTCTGCTTCACCAGGTACATTCATCTCTCTCCAACGTGCACCTGTAGACAAGATCACCGTTTTCGATTCAAGTGTTGCGCCATTTTCCAAAGTCACTTCGACCAAACCATTGGCAGTTTCATCAGCACCTTTAATGGCAGATACTTTTTGTAGATTCATAATATCGACATCGTATTCACGCACATGCGCTTCCATTTCTGCCGCAAACTTTGGACCTTGTGTTTTTTGGATAGAAGTGAAGTTTTCAATATCCATGGTATCCATCACCTGACCGCCCATCCGCTCAGCCACAATACCTGTACGAATACCTTTACGTGCTGCATAGATTGCAGATGTATTCCCTGCAGGGCCGCCACCAATTACCAAGACATCAAACGCCTCTTTGGCATTCAGTTTCGCTGCATCTTTGCTCGCAGAATCTGTATCTAATTTAGCTACAATTTCTTCCAAAGTCATACGACCTTGACCAATGTGGTTGCCATCTTGGAATACCATCGGCACAGCCATAATTTTGCGCTGCTCAACTTCTTCTTGGAAGAATGCACCATCAATCATGGTTGCTGTTGTGCCAGGGTTGTAAATCGCAATGAGGTTCAAAGCTTGTACTACATCTGGACAGTTGTGGCAGCTCAACGATACAAACACATCAAAGTGAGATGAAAGATTCAATTCTTTGATTTGCGTTAATACTTCATCCGATACTTTTGGTGCATAACCAGAAGTTTGCAATAAAGCCAAAATTAATGAAGTGAACTCGTGCCCCATTGGTAAACCTGCGAAGAATACGCGCGGTTGCTCACCTACTTTTGCAATCCCAAAACTTGGTGCACGTGCGTTGTTACCGTCAAAACGTGCAGTAACTTGTGGCGAAAGTGCTACAATTTCTTCAACCAATTCTTTAATTTTGGCAGATTTATCAGAACCATCTAAAGTCGCGACAAGCTCGATTGGGCTTTCAAGACGTTCTAATAAAGTTTTAAGTTGTGTAGAAGTATTTTGGTCTAACATGGCTAACGTCTCCAAGGGAGTAAATTTATTTGTTGATGTCATCTTACGAAAAATAGTTACATAGGGGAAACGGTTTATTTTTATATTTATGATCGTTTTTTTAAATGATAGTGAGTTTCAAGCTTACTATTTCATTTAAAATACCTAAAGCTATTCAATTTAGACATTAACATAAAAACTGAATGTCTGCCTTAAGCAATTGAGCCTAATCATTTTTTATTCAAGTTGTTGTTGAATCCGCAGAATACGCTGCTGTAAATGTCGCGATAAAAACCAGAGTACCGCAGACAGTATTAACATAAGCGCCATAACCGCGAGATTCATATAATAAACCAGCGTATTTAATTGCTGTGCTTGCTGCACTTGCTTATGTACGCTTTGCGCCATAGGCGTTAAAGCTTTGCCATAAACTTGCTGCTGCATCGTCCATAATTGTTCAGGTTTAAATCCATAATGTAAAAATTGCGGATCTTGCTGCTCTGCTTTGACCAAGGTCAACACTTGCGGAATGGCTGCATCTTTATCTGCGGGATGATGCATCAATGCCGTTTGCGCCAACAAATAGGCTTTAACAGGCGCTGCCATTTCTGCATTTTGTAAATAACGCGCCAATTCACTTTCTTGAATGTGCTTTTCATAATGCACAATTTTGGCATATACCTGCTGTGTATCATCTTGTCGGTCATGCTGAACATAACTCAATGCCGACCAAAGTAAAATAAAACTCAGCAACCAAGCTACAAATTTCAAAACAAAGGACTGAAAGCGAATATAAAAAAAACGAATTTTCTTGAGTAGATGAACTAGAACGAATGCACCAATAAATGACACCGACAGTTTTAAAATCAACCAACCCAACCAGTTCAACAAACTGAAAAAATAATCAGGTTGCTGCCCTAAATTTGCCAAAGTCGCATCGACACTTGCAGGCATGTGTAATTGCTGAACTTCAGTGCTTAAACCAAAGAAGCTATAAATCACATCTTGCTGAATAAAAAAGCCAATTGCCGATATAAGCACCACCGTCATAGACAGCACAGCCAAAAAACTGAGCTTTTTTTGACGCTGCTGTAATGCCACAACACCTGTTTTTAGCTGCTGTGGCTGAATGGCATATTCATCAAGTGGGGGCAAATCCGACTCCTTATCAGGTAAATTTCAGATTAAATGAAGTCATTGTCAAAATGCATTTATTGACCAGACTGTTGACTTGAACCAATCACCAATTGATTCAGATTCTCCTGTAAGGCTCGCAAACGCGTAGTCGCTTCTGCACGTTTTTGCATGCCTTCTTTTTGTACCTGGATCACATCGTTCACTGTTTTAATGAGGGTATTTTGTACGTGTTCAAGGGTTTCAATATCAATCACCGAACGCTGATTGGCTTTGGCAGTATCAACCGAGTTTTGATGCAATAAATCTGCATTACGGCGCAGCAATTCATTGGTGGCATCATCAATACTGTTGGCCAGTTGCACACTGTTTTTCTGCTCATTTAAAGAAATCGCCAAACTAATCTGGTTTTTCCACGCAGGTAAGGTAATGTTTTTAATCGCATAAAATTTATCGACCAACATTAAATTATTGGACTGGATAATCCGAATCATCGGCAAAGTTTGCATGGCAGATTGTTGCAACACCTGCAAATCACTCACCCGCTTTTCTAAATTATTAGCAAGATGATTGAGATCATAAATTTTTTGAGTCGTGGTCTGATCCTGCGGCTGCGCGGAAAATTCAGAAATTTGCTGCTGAATTTCCTGCTGTTTTAACTTACCTGCTGCAATATAAATCCCCAATTGTTTATATTCATCTTGCACACCATGAAACATTTTATCCAGTGTATCTACACGGTTTTTTAAACCATTTTGTGAGCTTTCAATTTCTGTGACCAGACTATCAATTTGCGCTTTGGTGCTGTTAAAGTTTTGATCAAAACTTTGTTTAGCGCCTTTTAACTTATTGAATAAACCACCCAAAAAGCCACTGCTTTTGTTTGGATTTAAAATACTGTTGGTATTTAACTGCTGTGCAACCTGCACCACCTGATTCAGCTTTTGCCCTGTGACATCCAAATCCTTATTTTGCACCAAACCTAAAAGCTCATCGGTATAACTTGACGTTTTAGTGGCGATATTTTTGCCATATTCTGCAACCGAATGATGGCTAAGATCGCTTAATTCTTTACGCGCAGCCAGCACCTCCTGAAAGTCATCAGGCTGTAAGCCAATTTCCTGCAAATTGAGTTGCTGAAATTGTTGCTGAGTCTGTTCATCACTCACTTGCACAGCGACGTTGCGTTGTTCAGAAGTTGTCATATTTCGCCTCTATCTAATCAAAACCATGCCTTATGATTGCGCAGGTTTTTCTAAGGATTTTCTTAATGTCTTAATTAAATGCTCACGACTTTGATCCAGCTTTTCTAGCTGACTGTGTGAGCCACTTTGCTGACTTTGTTTGACATGATATTGCCATGCAGGAATGAGTACCTGCTGCGCTTCTTTAAAGCGATCTAACAAACTAAAAGAGAGTTGCTGTGAAAGTTGCATTTGAGTAATCGCAATATCATTACTACTTTGCAAAGTCTTTAAACTATAAATTTTCTTGGCCAGTCGTTCGCTAAAATTATCCAAAGGATGCTGATTGCGCACAAATCGTGGATATTCCACTAAAAACTCATCGGCAGCTTGAATGTATTTCGCCATTTGCTCACGCAAACCAACCAACTGCTGAAAACGTGATTGTGATTTCTGAATTTCAATTTGCAGCTTTTGACTCAAACGGTCTGCTTGCCCTAACAAATGATCTAGGTTTTTATAATATTGCACTTGCCCCGCGCCATATTCCAAATCTATGCCTAGCCACTTTTGCAGCGCATTAAACTTACGTTGCTTTAACACTTTTTTAGATTTGCCAAGCGCCTGAATCAATTGCTCAATGGTCACACTCAATTGCTGAGTTAAATGTGGATCCACCCCATCCAATAAAACTGACTGCGCTTGAATCACCTGATCTGCATAATGATTTAGACGATATTGATCATTCAACAACGGAACTAAATCATTGCGTTGAATCGCCAAAAGCTCTGCACGATCCACCGTAATCTCTTGCAAAGGCAGTAACACTTCAAACTGAGCCATAGACCATCACAACCCTCTTTACATGATTTTATAGTACGTGTTTTTCGGCTAAGGTCATGTAATATTTTGCAATTTTTTATTTCGATCTGCTTAAATGCTTTTTTATAGATTCGCATAACATCAGTCACAAGATGCCTGATTCAAAACACCAGTGCTTGACATCCTCACCCCCTTAAAAGAGGGTGATTCCTACAGCTAGACGCTTATGCCCAAGCGCAAGAATGTTTAGAGCTGAGTTTATATCTCGATCATGAGCTGTACCACAGCTCATGCACTCCCATT
>NZ_VPBU01000024.1:0-43215 GCF_013418565.1 Acinetobacter sp. YH12135 | reverse complement strand
ACATGCAGCCATCTTCGTTGGCAATGTGAATGCCAAAGCATTAGCACAAACCAGATTGGCTAAATCAGTGCTAGATGCCAGTTGGACAACACTAAGAACCATGCTCAAGTATAAATGCGAGAACGCATGTTATGAAGAAGTCAATGAAGCCTATACCACCCAAATTTGTTCGTGCTGTGGCTCACGCTCCAGTAGTCCGGAAGGTAGAGCAGGACTTGGAATAAGAGAATGGCAGTGTGTGGAGTGCGGTACGCTCCATGATCGGGATGTAAATTCCGCACTGAATATTCTTGCGCTCGGGCATGAGCGTCTAGCAGTAGGAATCTCCGTCCTTTAGGTCGGGGAGGATGTCAATGATTCATCACGACCTACCTATAAGCAAAACATGATAGATACTTAAAATTTTTTATCTTTGATATTTTTATTAAAATCTAATTTTCCAATCAAAATTACAAAATTATTCGTTTTTACAAATTAAACAAGAATAATTATCCTTTAGCTATCCACACAGAAAACGGTCAAAGCAGCAGAAGGAGTATTCACATGAGCCATATTCAAAAATTTGTCGCCAACAATCAACGCATGTTCAAAAAAACTTTAAGCTACTACATCATGCACATCACCGTGGCGATGGTGGTCGGTTATATAGTCACAGGCAATATTTGGATGGCCATTACCTTAAGTTTGGTCGAACCGACAGTACAAGCTGTTGCGTATTTCATTCACGAGCGGATTTGGGAAAAGAAAGCACAAACGCAAGATTCTAAAATTATCGCTTAATGGTTTTATAGATTCTGCTTGTGAATATTCCATTTCAGTTTGAGATCATCTTGGTTGCAGCCCACGATGATCTTTTTTTATCTCTGCTGTATCTCTACAAGATCATCCCGAATGCATAGTTTAAAAATAAGTAGAATTTGTTTTGATTAATTCTAATTTTTTCTAAATAATAAGCACAGTAATAAAAAATCTTTATGGATGGTGCAAATGAATCTTGCAGCCTTTGAAGCCTTTGTTAAAGTCATGGAAACAGGTTCTATTTCTTTGGCAGCAGATCAGTTATTTATTACCCAACCTGCGGTGACCAAACGCATTCACAGCCTAGAAGACTATTTTGGCGTGAAACTCTTTGAATCGGCAGGTCGTGGGGTGCAAGCCACGCATGCAGCACACTCACTATTGCCCAAAGTCAAAAACTGGCTGAATGAACTGGGCGATATTCACCACACCCTCAGTCATGAGCAAGGACAGGTTCAAGGCAAACTGAAAATTGGTACCAGTCATCATATTGGTTTGCACCATTTACCCAATCATTTGCGTGAATATGTGCAGGAATTTCCCAACGTCACGCTAGATGTGCATTTTGTCGATTCCGAACAGGCGCATGAACAAGTTTTGGCGGGCGATTTAGAACTGGCTTTTCTGACCTTACCGCCCAAATTAGATGAACGTCTGTCTTATGTCACCATTTGGAATGATCCATTGGTGTTTGTGGTCGCATCTTTTCATCCGCTTGCACATCAGAAAAACCTGCAATTGACCGATTTACTCGCCTACCCTAGTTTGTTGCCTGCCGCGCAAACCTATACCAGTCAAATCACTTTGGCAGAGTTTGAAAAGCAAGGTGTTAAACCTAAAGTCACCATGAGCAATAATCCGCTAGAATCTATTCGGATGTTGGTGTCAATTGGTTTGGGATGGTCTGTTTTACCTAAAACTTTGGTCAATCAAGACTTACAACAGTTAGATATTGACTTAGAAATGAACCGTCAATTAGGCATGGTATGGCATCCGGGACGAACGCAATCACGCGCTGTTTTAGAATTGATTGAGATGATGAAACACTAAAAGATTAATCGTTTCTTTTGAATGAAAAACACCCTCAGACACGATTGTACTGAGGGTGTTTTTTTATTGGCTCAACTTGGACACAAGTGAAGTCTTAACGACTCACCGAATCTTCATGCAAAGATTCATTCAATTGGTCTACCACAATTGCCCATGAACCATCCGATTTCATTTTTTCGACGATAAACTGACGCTGTGCTTCCGTCCAAAATTCTGCCTCGGCAATTGTTGTTTCTGCATTCAATTGATGCGTTTCAATAAATTGCTGAATCGCAGCTTCACTGGCATCCAAACCCAGTTGTTCAAATAAATGTGTCATTCTTGGGCGTACACCACTCATTTTTTCACTCCTGATCATTTTTAATTCTTGTCTTACCTTAGCATGCCTATTCTAAAAATGAATGACATAATCCAACATTGCAATAAATAAAAACAAAAAACAAATCAATAAGCTAGTAAAAGCCAAAGTAGCAACACCTCAAAAAAATTCAGACTTAAATTGACCAGTCCTGCACATCCCAACCTTGCTCTTCAGCCAAAGCCTGTAAACGTGCATCAGGATTTACAGCAATGGCGTGATCTGCATATTCCAACAAGAAACGGTCATTAATTGAGTCTGAATATGCCCAAGATTCTGTGACTTCGCGCCCTGCAAGCCACTGCTCCAAACGCACCAACTTGCCTTGTTGATAACACGCAGTATTAATGACTTTGCCTGTATATTTACCATCGACCACTTCGGCATTGGTGGCAATAATTTCACTAATACCAAACTCACGGAAAATAGGTGCAGTAATAAAGTCAGATGTTGCTGTAATCCCCACCAATTCATGCCCTAATTCTTGATGACGCTGAATAGCTTTAAACCCTTCAGGGCGCATTTGTGGACGAATCACCTTTTGCATAAATAGTTCATGCAAATCTGTGAGGTACTGATTGTCGTGCTGGGTTAAAAACTCAAATACAAATTCGTTATATGCAATTGGGTCGAGTTGCCCTGCTTTGTAGTCTTCATAAAACTTGTCGTTCATGGCGCGATGGCGAACAGGATCAACCAAGCCTTCACTTACCAAAAACTCACCCCAAGAATGATCTGAATCAGTATTTAACAAGGTGTGATCGAGATCAAATAGCGCCAATTTCATGAAAATACTCGTAAAAACTGAAATTTAAGAAAAAAATTGTAAATCTATCTCCGCTAGTCGATAGAAATTCGTTAAGATCATAGCAATTTTAACATTATTTACACTTTGCGTTTTCGAGTTGGAGAAAAGAAATCATCATCCCCGAGTGCAAAGTCATAAATTAAACAATATTTAGGTAGCCAAATGATCGACTCAGAAGGTTTCCGACCCAATGTCGGGATCATTTTGGCAAACGAGTTTGGACAAGTTTTATGGGCAAAACGCATTGGTCACAATGCATGGCAATTTCCGCAAGGAGGTATCCAATATGGAGAAACCCCTGAACAGGCACTTTATCGTGAGCTGAGAGAAGAAGTTGGCTTACTGCCCGAACACGTCCAAGTTATCGCGCAAACTAAGGGTTGGCTGCGTTATCGTTTGCCACATCGGTATATACGCACGGATTCAGATCCCGTATGTATTGGTCAAAAACAGAAGTGGTTTTTATTGCAACTGACAGCGTCAGCGCATCATATTCGGCTGAATTTGTCAGACCCACCCGAATTTGATCAATGGCAATGGGTCAGTTACTGGTATCCGCTTGGTCAGGTCGTCAATTTTAAACGTGACGTCTACCGTAAAGCGATGGTGGAATTGTGCAATCAATTGCCCCTGAAAAAACCTTAAAATTTGCATGAAGATGTAGATTTTTTAGCTTATTGTTATAGGGTCATCTGTGGTGTAAAACTGACCTCAAATCATTGATTGGAATATGGAGTAGCGCGTATGTCGAACATGCAACTGGATACCCTTAGACGCATTGTACAAGAAATCAATGCGTCCACCAGTTTGCATGAATCGCTCGATATTATGGTCAATCAGGTCGCAGAAGCCATGCATGTGGATGTCTGCTCGATTTACCTGTTGGATGAACGTAATCAGCGCTACCTCCTCATGGCTTCAAAAGGTTTAAACCCTGAATCTGTAGGACATGTATCTTTACATACCAGCGAAGGTCTAGTCGGACTGGTTGGACAACGTGAAGAAATTGTCAACCTAGACGACGCACCTAAACACGAACGCTTCATGTATTTGGCCGAAACAGGCGAGGAAATTTATAATTCTTTCCTTGGCGTGCCTGTCATGTATCGCCGTAAAGTTATGGGCGTTCTTGTGGTGCAAAACAAGGACAAACAAGACTTTTCTGAAGCCGCAGAATCCTTTTTAGTCACACTTTGTGCTCAGCTTTCAGGTGTCATTGCGCATGCGCATGCCGTGGGCAACATTGATGTGTTCCGCAAACCCAACAACCTGCCTGCCTACAAAACCTTTCAGGGCGTATCAGGTTCGGGCGGGATTGCACTGGGTCGTGCGGTAATTCTGTATCCACCTGCAGATTTGGCGGCTGTACCTGATCGTGAAGCTGAAGACATTAGTGAAGAGTTAGAATTACTAGACAACGCACTAGATGCAGTGCGTCAAGAAATTCAGGCACTAGATGACAAAATGCAGGATGCCTTAATGGCAGAAGAACGCGCTTTATTCAGTGTGTTCCTACGCATGTTGGATGAAAATGCCCTGCCTGCAGAAATTAAAGAACTGATTCGTGAAGGTAACTGGGCACAAGGTGCAGTGCGTATTGTAATTGACAATCACATTGCCCTATTTTCGCAAATGGAAGATGACTATTTACGCGAACGTGTTTCTGACCTGAAAGATTTAGGGCGTCGTATTCTCGCCTCTTTACAAGAAGCCGATGCCAGTCACCGTGAACTGACCGATGAAAGTATTTTAATTGGCGAAGAAATTTCCACAGCAGCTTTGGTAGAACTACCTGTCGATAAAATTGCAGCGATTGTTACCACCGAAGGCGCAATGAATTCTCACATGGTCATTGTGGCACGTGCTTTGGGTATTCCAACCGTAGTTGGCGTAACTGAATTGCCCATCAACAGCCTAGACGATGTGGAAATGATTGTAGATGCGCACCAAGGTCGGGTGTTTATCAACCCGCCACGTCGCATGCGGACGCGCTATAAAGAAATTCAAAAAGAAGAAGAACAGATTGCCAAAGACCTCAAGCAATATGAAACCAAAGACGCGATTACCCCTGACGGCGTAGCGGTAAAATTGTATGTCAATACAGGCTTGATGATTGACGTAGTGCGTGGCGTACAACGCGGTGCTAAAGGTGTTGGTTTATATCGTTCTGAAATTCCATTTATGCTACGTGACCGTTTCCCGGGCGAAGAAGAACAGCGTGCTATTTACCGCCAACAGCTCAGTCACTTTGCCAACAAACCTGTGGTGATGCGTACGCTAGATATTGGCGCAGACAAGGACTTGCCGTACTTTTCGATTGAAGAAGAAAACTCAGCCTTGGGTTGGCGCGGGATTCGCTTCACGCTAGATCATCCTGAAATTTTTTCTTCGCAAATTCGTGCCATGCTCAAAGCCAGTATTGGTTTGAATAATCTGCATATTTTGCTGCCAATGATCACCAGTGTCAGCGAGGTTGAAGAAGCCTTGTATTTGCTAGATCGTGACTTGCAAGCAGTGCAGGAAGAAGAACAGGTTAAAATCACCAAACCGAAAATTGGCATTATGGTAGAAGTACCGAGTGTGCTGCTGCAAATTGATGAATTTGCCCCGTTGGTGGATTTTTTCTCGGTAGGATCAAACGATTTAACCCAGTATTTATTGGCAGTGGATCGTAACAATCCGCGTGTGGCCAACGTCTATTCACACTTTCATCCTGCAGTACTGCGCGCCTTAACCCGCTTGGTGAAAGAATGTCATAAATATGACAAGCCTGTGAGCGTTTGTGGCGAAATGGCAGGAGATCCGCTGTCTGCGGTAATTCTGATGGCAATGGGCTTTAATACCCTGTCGATGAGCTCAAGTAATATCTTGCGGGTGCGTAAAGCAATTTGTCATGTACCAATGACCGATGCACAACATTTATTAGATCAGGCGTTAAAAATGAATAATCCGCTGATGGTGAAAAGTCTGATGGAATATTATTTTAAAACCCATGGCTTGGGCGATATGGTGAAACTAGCGACACGTATCGTATCTCCATAAAACTTAGTTTAAGCCTCAAGCAACACACCATTCACTCCAAAAACAACAAGGGCGATAATCATCGGAATATCGCCCTTGTTTGTGTTTGCTATAGCCTCGTTTGGCATTTTTCTTACGGTCTACAAAAACCTGACTTTTGTTGACCTCGTGCATGTGCTTGGCCACAAAGTTATGCTGAATAAGCTCAGGCTGTTTTTTCTTTGCCATTACGCTGTTCCTTTCGGTTGATCATGGAAATGAGCAGTGTCGCTACTCTTTTAGATGGAGATGTTGAGGGAAAATTCAAGCCAATTGCTTCTGCATAACGTGACTATTCTCTCACCAATGTTCCATATTAAATTGGGAAGCCGATCATACGCTTTTTTGTACATTTTACAAGCGATTTTCACTCAATAGTGCTAAGATAAAAAGAAGGGTAAATAAATTATTGCCGCCACTTTATCAGATTTTTCTGACGGTTATTTTTGAAGGCTATTTTAAAGAACACTCAGCGGCTTTACCCATACAATTATAGCATAAAATTCTAAAAATTTTTATTACTTTTCAAAGACTTATTAGTTATAAAATCCACTAGAAAAACTGCAATGATTGGCTAATATGAATATAGAAGATCAGTTTAACAAGACCATTAAAAACAGGAGTCAAATTCATGATTTATG
Organism: Acinetobacter sp. YH12135; assembly: GCF_013418565.1. NCBI lineage: Bacteria > Pseudomonadati > Pseudomonadota > Gammaproteobacteria > Moraxellales > Moraxellaceae > Acinetobacter > Acinetobacter sp. YH12135. Next base: position 36,500 of record NZ_VPBU01000024.1, on the reverse strand, counting down.
AAGTTTCTGGAGATATTTTACTGAGCGAAGCACGTGCGATTGCTCACGGTGTTGCCCCTAACGATAACTTTGCAACAGGTTTGGCTTTAAGTCTGCGTGAGCACTGGCCTGCGCTATATAAAGACTTCCGCAACTATTGTCATATTTACCATCCTAAAGCGGGTGAGCAATGGACTTGGGTCAATGCCGAAGGTCAACGCATCGTCAACCTGATGACTCAGGAAGCGGCTTATGACAACGGTTCAAAACCAGGTAAAGCATCGACAGAATACGTCAACCGCACTTTGAAAAACTTAAAACAGTTGATTGAAGAAGAGAAAATTGAAAGCTTGGCGTTACCGCGTCTTGCAACAGGTGTAGGCGGTTTAGATTGGGAAGATGTACGTCCACTCATCTACAAACACTTAGAAGATTTGGATATTCCAATTTACATCTACACTCTATATCAAAAAGGTGTAAAAGCTGAAGAGCCTGCGAAATAAGTTTCGCTGAAGCAATCAGCTTTGCTACAAGCGAGCGTGATTGATCACGACTCGACTGCAATATACGGTTCAATTCACCCGTTTGGTTTTACCAAGCGGGTGAATTTTTTGTGCAGAATCAAGTAGCAAGGGATGCTATGCTGAAAATGCACGCTGCAAGATGGATGCAACATCGACCTGTTTAGGTTTAAGCATACCCACCACTTGCCCATGCAATGCACTATAACGCGACTGAATAAAACCTTCTGCCACAAAACTTGGCGCATAACGCAACAACAAAACCGCTTGTGCCAAAATCACCAAACGGCTCACCAAAACACGTGCCATAAATTGTAAATCGTTGCTGTTCGTGGTCTGCAATAACTGCTGCAAACCATCTAATTCACTGCCCAAAATAGGATGAGTAACGGCGGTGCGAGCAAAATCCTGCAATAACACCTGAATCAGCTCAGGTTCTCGCTGCATAGCGCGTAGTACATCCAGACACATGACATTGCCTGAACCTTCCCAAATGGTATTTACAGGTGCTTCTTTGAAAATACGTGCCATGATGCTGTTATCGACATAACCATTGCCACCAAAAACTTCCATCATCTCACCTGTAAGTTCCACCGCGCGTTTGCAAATCCAGAACTTTGCAGCAGGGGTCATTAAACGCTTCCATGCCAAAGACACAGCATCATCGCTTTCATAACAATGTGCCAAATGAAAACTGAGCTGTACCGCAGCTTCAGTTTCCAAAGCCAAATCTGCCAAGACTGCCTGCATTAATGGCTGATTCGCCAAAGTCTGTCCAAATGCTTGACGTTGTCGAGTATAGGCAAGGCATTGCACCAAGGCTTGACGCAGCATGGCACTACTGCCCACAGCACAGGTTAAACGAGTGTAGTTCGCCATTTCAATAATGGTGGGAATACCGCGCCCTGCTTCGCCAATCATGATGCCCCACGCCTGCTGAAATTCGACTTCAGAACTGGAGTTACTCCGATTTCCCACTTTGTCTTTTAAACGCTGTACCTGAATATTATTTTTTCTGCCATCTTCTAACCAACGCGGTACAAAGAAACAAGCCAAACCATCTTGTTCGGTATTGGCAACCACCAAATGTGCATCACACATTGGTGCAGAGAAAAACCATTTATGACCTGTGAGCAAATAGGCTTGCCCACGCCCTGTTGCTGCGACTGGAATGGCAAGCGTTTGGTTGGTACGTACATCTGAACCACCCTGCTTTTCGGTCATGCCCATGCCCAACCAAATAGATTTCTTTTGTGAAATCGGCACATCACGCGGGTCATATTCATGCGATAACAGTTTTTCGCCCATGCTTGCCCATAATTCAGGTTCACGCTGAATGAGCGGAATACTGCCTAAAGTCATGGAATTTGGACATAAATTGCCACACTCAACCTGTCCCGCCAAATAAAAGCGACTGGCCCAATCGACCCATTTTGCCGTAGATTGCGGTTGTTTAAATGGATGTGCATGCGTGTCAAACTTGCGATTCAGCGCCATCCAGTGATGCCATGCGGGATGAAACTCCACTACATCTTTACGGCGTCCACGTGCATCGAAGGCATGTAAAATAGGCGTATGCCGATTGGCTAAATCGGCATAGTGATAATATTCTGCCGATGCTGCAATATGTCCCAATTCGCTCAGTCGAGTCTGATCTTGACTGCCATAACGGGTTAAAATTTCTTGTAAAACCGTATCGGTTTCAAATAAGTTATAGTCTTGTAATTCATCAAACTGATTTTGAATTTGATGGGTCATCCATGTCTGCATTGTGTCACTCCTAGACAAACGCGATGCTATCATTGCATTTAGTATAGAGAAAAATATGTGCTCAGGTGTTCGGCTTTATTTATGAAAAATTCTGAGGTTCAAGTGCGCCGTAAGCCGCGCCAATCGCGGGCTAAACTGACTCAAGAGGCTTTACAGGAAAGTTTTGTTCGGCTTTTGCATGAACGCTCGGCAGCTGAAATTACCATTCGTGAAATTACTAATTTGGCAGGTGTCGGTTTAGGCACTTTTTATGAATACTTTGCCAAGAAAGAAGATTTACTGGCATTGACGATTCACCTGCAAGTCAAACAGCATGCAGAACACTTAAAAAGTTATGCCCAACAGCAACTTGAGTTATCCACAGTTGTTGAAATAAACCGCTATATTGCAACCATCATTCAGTTTCAGCTTCAGCAAATTCAGGCACAACAATGGCTTTGGGCGCAGACTTTTTTACTGGAACGGCAGGTATCACACATTGAAACTTACCAAAAAAGTTACAGCATGATGCTACAGATGTGGCAACAGATTTTCGCACCTGTCATACACAATGCCGAACAACAACTGCGCCTTGCTTTGAATCTGCATCGCATCAGTTATGGTTTTATTTCGCAAAGTTTATTAATCAATCCACATTATCAAGATTGGGATGCCTTGCACACCGATATTTCATTGGCGATTCAACCGTTTTTAGCAGCAGTTTCAGACATTTAGTGCAGCAAAACTGATTATTTAGTTTACAAAGATCTATCGAATACACCAATCATAAACAATAAATTTATCTATTTGTAAAATTATAAAAATCGTTTTACATTAAAATGGTGAGATTTGAAAAGCTTTCATCTACAAAGCCCGATCTGCATGGTATTGTGGTGTTGTAGTTGATTTTTTAAACAAACAAAACGGTTCATGGCCGCTTGTTTTAGAAGCTAAATTTCTAATACAGCCCACCACATGATGATCACAATAATGGAGAACAATGATGAGCCAAGAGATAAAAAAATGCCCTGTAACGCATTTAACCACCGATGCAGGCGCACCTGTTGTAGATAACCAAAATAGTATGACTGCGGGCGCACGTGGCCCACTTCTTGCCCAAGATTTATGGCTCAATGAAAAGTTGGCAAACTTTGTACGTGAAGTAATTCCTGAGCGTCGTATGCATGCCAAAGGTTCAGGTGCGTTTGGTACGTTTACTGTCACGCACGACATCAGCCAATATACCCGTGCCAAAATTTTCTCTGAAGTTGGCAAAAAAACTGAAATGTTTGCCCGTTTCTCTACCGTTGCAGGTGAGCGTGGCGCTGCCGATGCAGAGCGTGATATTCGTGGTTTTGCCTTAAAATTCTATACTGAAGAAGGCAACTGGGATTTAGTCGGCAACAACACACCAGTGTTCTTTTTCCGTGACCCGCGTCAATTCCCAGACCTGAATAAAGCGGTAAAGCGTGACCCACGCACCAACCTGCGTGATGCAACCAATAACTGGGATTTCTGGACTTTGCTGCCAGAAGCACTGCACCAAGTCACCATTGTGATGTCGGATCGTGGTATTCCTGTCGGTTATCGTCACATGCATGGTTTTGGTAGCCACACCTATAGTTTTATTAATGCCAATAATGAGCGTTTCTGGGTGAAATTCCACTTCCGCACTCAACAAGGCATTCAAAACCTGACCGATGCAGAAGCAGCAGAATTGATTGGTCGTGACCGTGAAAGCAGCCAGACTGACCTTTACAATGCCATTGAACGCGGTGATTTCCCGAAATGGACGCTGTTCGTGCAAATCATGCCTGAACTGGATGCAGAAAAAGTCCCTTATCACCCATTTGACCTCACCAAAGTTTGGCCGAAAGGTGATTATCCACTGATTGAAGTGGGTGAATTTGAACTGAACCGTAACCCTGAAAACTACTTCCAAGATGTTGAACAGGCTGCCTTTGCACCAAGCAACCTTGTACCAGGAATTAGCTACTCGCCAGATCGCATGTTACAAGCGCGTTTGGTCAACTATGCCGATGCTGCACGTTACCGTGTTGGTGTGAACCATTCACAAATTCCAGTGAATGCTGCACGCTGCCCTGTGCACTCAAACCGTCGTGATGGTCAGGGTCGTATGGATGGCAACTATGGCAGCTTGCCACACTATGAGCCAAACAGCTTCCATCAATGGCAAGAGCAACCACAATACCGCGAACCACCGCTAAAAATTCGTGGCGATGCAGATTTCTGGGATTATCGTGAAGATGATAGCAACTATTTTAGCCAGCCGCGTGCCTTGTTCAATTTAATGAACCCTGAGCAAAAACAAGCACTGTTTGATAACACGGCACGTGCGATGGGTGATGCTTTAGACTTTATTAAGTATCGTCATATTCGTAACTGTTATGCATGTGACCCTGCTTATGGCGAAGGCGTTGCAGCAGCTTTAGGCATGACCGTTGCCGATGCGCAAGCAGCACGTGCCAGTGACCCTGCACTTGGTCAGCCTGGCGTACTGTAATCTTTGTAGTTAAAGATCAAGTCAGTCTAAACAGCAAGACTTTAAACACCAAAACAAAGCCCCTATTTCGATAGGGGCTTTGTGTTCTATATCTATCATTGCCACTTTTCAGTAGCGTGAAAAGTAGCGCATCACTTTTATTTAAGGTCAAGTTTTTAAAAGATTAAACAATCAACTTCTTACCTTCACGAATACAATAAAACGGATTCATTAATTTAGATGAACGCTTCATGGCATGATGCAAGTCTGCCTCTGGTTGCTCACGCCCTTCATTGGTCAGCTCAAAAGTGCGGTAATGAATGGCCAAAGAACATTTGGAATGTAAATCTTTATGGGCCTGAAAGGCATCTTCAGGGTTCATATGCATATAACGCATCAGATTCCGTGGCTCGTAAGAACCTATAGGTAAAAGTGCCACACGTGGTGCGCCCATACGGGTTTGAATTTCTTTAAAGTGTGGCGAATAACCCGTATCACCCGCAAAGAAGCAATGATCTTGCCCATGTAAAATAGAAAAACCACCCCATAACGCCATGTTCTGATCGCGTGCGCCACGTCCAGAACCATGTTGTGCAGGAGTGTACACAATTTTCAACTCTTTAAACAAAGCCGACTGCCACCAATCCATTTCAATCACATGCAAGTCTGGTGGTAAATACCAAGCATTGCCCAAACCTGTATAAATAGGCATGGCAAATTGATGATTCAGCCATTTTAAGGTGGCTAAATCCATGTGGTCATAATGGTTATGGCTCAAGAAGACGGCATGAATGGTCGGTAAATCTTCCAGTGCAATCCCTGCAGGACAGGCACGTTTAGGCCCTCGCCCCTGTTTCGGACTGGCATGCTCTGCCCAGACTGGATCGGTTAAAAAGTTATACGGTCCAATTTGAATCAGCACCGTTGCATGCCCCACAAACCAAACTTGCCAATCATCCAAACTGGCGTGTGGACGTAATTGTGGCAAAGCACTTGGCGCTGTAAAAAATTGCTGTGCTTCTTGTTGCGGATTGACATTCCAACTGTTCGATTTGCGTTTTAGCAACCATTTCAATAAATCAGTTTGGTTGCGCCCCTCAGGACACGCAATCGGATTAAAAAACTGCGCTCCATCATAATGATTTGAAGGCAAAAACTGTAGCTTGGGTTTACGCCAAGTATGCGACCAACAGGCTTCCGTTGGCAGTTGAAAATGCTTTTGTTCCACGTTGTTCATGTAAGCCCAATAATATATAGCGCATCTACCATGATGCTTTTTATCCTGATCTGTTCAGAAAAAAACACAGCTTTGGTTCATGTGTTGACTCTATCACGCATAGTAGCGAAATCAAGCAGGCAATTTCCTTTATGTTTTTGTTGTTTTGAGAAAAAAGTCGTATCGACAGCGGGTTAATGATCGGAAATTTACACCTCAGATAAACGAGGCTTTAGAAAAACCTAAACACGGGTATAGCAATGCGGGCTTAGCGTTTAGCAAAATATTGTTCGCGCCATTCTTTCCAGAAATACATCACAATCCCGAACATCACCACGGCAATGCCAATAAACGCATTCATGCTGATGTGTTCATTATTTAAGGTCGCACCTAAAATTAACGCGATGATGGGAGTCATCACATTACTTAAAGATACGGTTGAGGCATTTAAACGACGAATCAGCCAGAAATAACACAGCATGGCGACAATAGACGACATGATCATGGTAAATACAAAACCAATCATGGCTTGGCTGCTTGGCATTTGAGTCGGGAAATGCGACCAAATAAAGGGAATTAATAACAATGACCCTGCCGATGATACCAATAAAGAACCTGTGGCTTGTGACATCGGCTTTAAAGGAGCATTGATTTGTTTGACCCAAAAAATTGAGCTGATATAGGACAGCATACTGATAAACATCAACACCACGCCCCATGGATTCACTTTGCTGTCGGCAGAGTCTGCAAAGACAAAGCTGAGTCCTGCAATCGCAATTGCCATACCTGTCCACTGTAAGGCAATCAATTTTTGTGTGCGTAAAATCACATGACCAATCAAGCCTGCGATTAAAGGAGAAAAGCCAAAAATCAGCGCCATTAAGCCTGAAGTTAAATAATTGGCAGCCAAGTAAATAAATAGCTGTGCACCAATTAAATTCAGACTACCCGCCAAATAGCTTTTCATTGAGGTGTGATCAAAAGGCAGTGGATCGCGCATGAGTTTGAGCAAGCATAGCGCAATCACGGAAGCCCCAAAGTAGCGGATAATCAAAACCCACATTGGATGAATTTCCTGCACACTCCAGACAATCGCCAATGGCGTGGTCGCCCAGATTAATACCAATAAGGCATAAATACTGGCGGTTACCACAACAGGAGATGTATTCGTATTCATCGCTTGCTCAACATAAAATGGACACTTTTCTTCGGCAGATAAAAAACAGACCCAAGTTGCCTCAGGTCTGTTTTTCATCAGTTCAAGCTTACTTCACCAATTTGCGAAGGTCTTGGCTCACATCTAAATATTTGTCTGCTTCAAAAGCAGCTTGTTTAGCAATCAGCTTTTTCAAGTGACGCATATCTTTGGCTGAGTTGACGGTAATTCCGCCGACAATCACGCCATCGGTCACACCAAACAATACGAATGAAGACTCACTGCGTTTGGAAGCATCCATCTCACCACGCACATGCCATTCTGCTGCTGACATATCTCCTACAAATTGGTAGTTAATGTCGAGTTGATCAGTCCAGAACCAAGCGGGATTGGCTACAGGATGTTCAACGCCCATCACATGACGCGCGAAGATACCTGCTTGCAGGTTAGCATTTTCCCAAGTTTCTACACGGCGATGATTGCCACATTCACGCAGTTGTGACGCGACATCACCCGCGGCATAAATGTCTGGGTTTGAAGTTTGACAGTTTTCATTCACATGCACGGCAAAGTCTGCATCTAAACCTGCTTCAACTGCCAATTGTGCGTTTGGAATAATGCCAATACCGTAAATCACCGCATCGGCACGTAGTTCTTCGCTACCTTCTAGGGTCACGACAATTTCTTCACCATCTAGCTTGCAGTCTGCAATTTGCGTAGACAGACGTACATCAACTCCTGCCAATAACTGCTGTTGCAGTAAAAACTCACTCAAGATGAGTGGTGATGAACGTCCCATCACCATTGGTCCCATTTCAATGACGGTTACCTGACAGTCTTTAAAGCGTGCTGAAGATGCCAACTCTAAACCAATCACACCACCACCAATTAAGATGATGCGACGACCCGCTTGTAATACAGGGACTAAGGCTTGCGAGTCTTCAAGATTACGCAACGTGTAAACGTGTTTACCTAAGGCATCAAAATTTGGCAAGCGACGTGCAGCACCGCCTGTGGCAAGTAACAACTTGTCGTAGGCAATAACCTCACCATTTTGCAATTCAACCGTATGTGCTTCGGCATTGATTTTGCTCACGCCATTGCCACGAATAGTGGTCACACCTAGTTCTGCCAATTTTTCTTCCGACAGAATCTCGATTTTGGTTTCTTCAGGACGCAAAATCACATCTTTAGACAGCGGTGGACGCTCATAAGGCAAATGTGTTTCATCTCCAATTAAGATGATGTTGCCTGCATATTGATTGCCGCGCAGCTCAAGAATGGCACTCGCCCCTGCCTGACCTGCCCCCACAATCACAATTGTTTCTACACTCATGGGCTTAACCTTTTAACTCGGCAGATACGATGCCAAAGCCCGCAATCCACTCACTAATATCTTTATAGCAATGCGTGGTCATTTCATACGCACCCAGTTCATCTAACGCAGCAAAAGCAGCCATCCACGAACGGACTTCCTGACCACCACGACCACCATCTCGACGAATTTCAGCTTCAGTCATGGCTTCCATTGCCGCAAAATCTGCATGCTTGAATTTCTCAAGTAAGGCTTTATCCCACTCTGGGCTAAGTGGCACTGCGACCGATGTATCACCCGCTGCAAGTTTTTGCCCAACAGCGATAATTTTGGCTTGGCGTGCATGACGTGCTTCAGCACTTGGGTTACGCCCTGCTATTAAAAACTCTTCAACTTCAGGTGGCACTGAACCCATTTGTGGTGTTGGTGGATCGTGCGACAGACCACCTGTACCTAAAACAAGAACACGTTCGTTTTCAAGATTTAAAGACTTAATAAACTGCCCCACTGCACGACCCAAAGCAATGGTACGTTTAGTGGTTGGCATTGGTGCAGCAGCACCGTTAATAAATACAGGAATAGTTGGGTAACGGTCTAACTGACCATCGCACAAGAAGTGTAAAGGCTGAGTCACCCCATGATCGGCCTGCATACGATAAGAGTACGCCACATCTACGCCTTCATCCAATACACGACGCACCATAGCCAACGCTTTGTCTTCAGGTACATCAATACGGTCATTGTCTTTGCCGTAGTCCCAGTCACCCGCAGCCGTTGCGCGAATACCCACACAGAAACTTGGCATCAAATCGTAAAAGAAACCATTAAAATGGTCTGGACCAAACGTGATAATTAAGGTTGGATCGTAAGCTTTGACTTCTGCAGCAAGTTGCTCAAAGGCAGCACGAACTTTTTGTTCTTTGGATTGATCTTGCGGTGTTGCAAATTCCATTAAAGGACTGTGCGATGCACAAATGAGTTTAACGGCCATGAGAGACTCCTAAATAAGGAAGGCAGCCCAGAGAAAGGCTGCCGATTCGTCTATTGAATTTAGACTCAATTTTATTCGTCAAAGAAACCTGCGCGTGGTTGACGTAAACCACGAATACCCAGACCACATTCTGCATTGATCAGAACGCCAGTCAGTGGACGGTTATTTTGACGAGATGCTAAGAGCACATAAGAACCTGTCATATCTTCTGGCTCAGGCAAGAAGTTAAGCGGCATACCGCGTGCAATTTTTTCAGGGTCACGCGCATCAAGTAAGCCAAGGTTTTCCTGCCCCAAAGAGGCTGCTCCCTTAATATTGACATTCATTGCTGATGGCGCAACGGCATTGACACGTACTTTGGGTGCCAACTCATAAGCCAACTCTTTCATGATGCCAACACCTGCATGTTTAGATGCAGTGTAAACAGGGCCACCGCCTGAAGAATACAGCGCAGAATTGGATAAGGTTAAGATGATGGAACCTTCAGATTTCACCAATTCATCTAGTGCCGCTTTTGCACCCAAGATCAATGCCTTGGTGTTAATGCCCATGATTTCATCAAAGGCTTTTTCAAGCTGTTCACCAGACGTATTGACGATATCTGCATAATGGTCCCAGATCCCTGCATTGCCAATAAAGCAATCCAGTTTTCCAAAACGCTCCACAGTGGCCTGTACAGCACGGACATTGTCTGCATAGTTGGCAACATCACCAGCGACAGCCACAATTTGATCACCAAAACGTTCTTTTAAGGCATCTACTTTAGATTGTGAGCGCTGTAATACGCCCACATGCGCACCTTCATCAAGGAAGCGTTCTACCAAAGCCCAACCCAAACCAGAACCGCCACCTGTAATCAGTGCCACTTCGCCTTTTAGCCAACCCATGCTTACTCTCCTGCCATTTCTACGTATAACGCGCCATCTTCAACCACCACAGGGAAGGTTTGAATTGGGTCAGTTGCTGGCAAGCATAAAGCTTGACCAGTTTTTAAACAGAAACGTGCAGAATGTAGTGGACATTCAACCGTGCCATCATCTTCAAGATAACCTTCAGACATAGACGCATTACCGTGTGAACAACGGTCATTCATGGCAAAGAACTCACCACCGTTATTGAATACTGCCAGTGCTTCGATACCGTTTACACCGCAGTCCACTTTTAACGCTTCGCCTTCGTCTAATTCGTCAACTTGGCAAACAAAAATCTTATTCATTAGAAGAATACACTCAGGTTGTGTGAGTTATACGTTACTTGGTCAAGCACAATCTTACGGTTGAAAATTTGGAAGCCTAAGCCACCGTCAACACGACGGATTTTGTCATTACGCTTACCACAGTAAATCGTCACGTCTTTCTCTTTTTGAGTACGGTACAGTAAGTAAGTTACGTGTACATCGTATTCACCTTCAACATCTGTTGCTTCAACAATCACGTTGCTAACCATGTGCGTTGTACGTGATGGAGGCTCTTCTGCCCACGCCATACCCGTTTCTAAACGTGCTACACGGCGCTCAAGCAAGTGTTTGTTGTCGTTGAACACCCAAGTGGTGGGTGGCTCAACTGAACGACGACGGTCACGGGTTTGCGCATTTGGTGTAGTACGCAAGGTATAAGAAATATCTTCTGCCATGAGTTCTAACCACTCACGGAATTTCCAGTCGTCCAGCAACTTTGCTTCGCGATACAAGAATTGGCTAACTTCGTGTTGAAGTTCTAAACTGATTTGACTCATTTCACTAGCTCCTTCTCGTATTCGTCAGCTGCTTTTTCAACATCTTCCCATTTTTCATGGATCAGCAAATCTGCCCAACGGCGGTACATACCACGTGCTGCAGTTTCAGAGAAAATGTAGTTGGTAATACCCGGAATACCATCTTCACGGATTTTTTCGTTACCTTTACCCATCTCAACAATCAGTTTGTTTTGACGCGCTTTGTAACCACGTAATACTTTTTGAATTTCAATCCAGTTTTCAGAGTCGTCTTGCTCTAAGAAACCTGCAGGACCGAATGCACGTGTTGCAGAACGCTCAAAAGCGTCTTTCACTTCTTGAGAGGCTTCAGCATCGGCAATACAGAATGCCCATACTTCAGTTTTGTTCGGACCACGTGGGTGCCATACGCGAAGTGTTGCTGTACCGTTCAACCAAGACAAGGTTGGGAACATCGTGTTGTGACCAGCCAAACGTAGGGCACGAACTTCACCTAAACGCTCTTTAACTTCGTCATACGTTTCACGGAAATAGTTAGCAACTTCACCATCTACCCATACGTTTGCATCTGGTTTTTCTGTAAAGAAGAAACCTGAACCATGACCACGTGAACCGTATTGAAGTGCGTCTTTCGCAGTTTCCCAAACAGGACGAGCGGTTTGTGCAGCACCCAATTGTTTACTGCTGTCATCATCTGGTTTTGCACCCAAAACCTGAATGGCAGATGCGTGAGAGAACAATGCGTGGTATTGGTCAGAGGCAAACTGTTCTGCAGCAAATTTCCAGTTACAGTCAATTTCCCACTTGTGTACACCACCAATAATTTCTGTACCACCCGGACGACGATCCACTACGCCATCTAAGTACCAAGCGATATCACCCATGTATTCTTCTAGGTCAGGAGTCGTTTCATCCCAGCAACCGAATACCAAGCCTTTGTAAGACTTCACACGGTTCACTTCCACCAAGCCCCATTGCTCTTTACAAGCACCTTGAGGATAAGCACGTTCTTCTAATGGAATATCTTTGAGTGAACCATCAATACCGTAAGACCAGCCGTGGTATGGGCAAGTAAATGCACGCGTATTACCACAGTCTGCGAAGCTCACACGCATTGAGCGGTGACGGCACTGGTTTAAAAATGCTTTGATTGAACCGTCTTTTTGACGTGCCACAATAATTGGATCTTCACCCATGTAGGTGTTGAAAAAGTCGCCAGCTTTAGGAATTTGGCTTTCATGACACAGGAACAACCACGTACGGCCGAACACGCGTTCAAGTTCTAATTCGTAGATATCTGGATCTGTATAAATAGATGGAGTGATACGTCCATTTTGTGCATCGACCAAAGCGTCGATTTCGCGCACATCAATTTTTCCACTCATGAAAAGCTCTCCTGTGACCAACAACGGCACAAAGTAAATAGACTCAACTTTGGATGGATAATGATTTTTTAGGGACGTTTAGTGAAATATTTTTTTTGTTTCAATTAATAGATTTTATAGATTAATAAAACTTTATATTATGCGATTAAAACATTACACAATGATAAAACCCTATTTATTTCCAAATGACACAATAATTTTCATCTGATGGTTGTTTATAGATTATACTTTTATTAATCTATAGTAAGACATATTTTGAATTAATCTTTGGAATGGCTGTATGGAATTACGTCACCTTCGCTACTTCATTACCGTGGCTGAAGAACTCAACTTCAGTAAAGCGGCACTTAAGCTTTATACGGCTCAACCTTCGCTGAGTCAGCAAATTAAAGACTTAGAAGAAGATGTTGGCGTTAAACTGTTAAACCGTACCAAACGCAAGGTTGAACTGACCGAAGAAGGCGCTGTATTTTTGGAACAGGCTCGCCTGACCCTTGCCCAAGCCGACAAAGCCGTTGCCATGGCACGTCAGGTTTCACAAGCCAAACAGCAAATGCTGCGTATTGGCTTTGTACCGGTGGCGGAAATGAAAATTTTCCCCTTTGTTTTGCCAAACTTACGGGTACAAAACCCAGATTTAAAAATTGAATTGCTCAGTTTGAACAATACCGAACAAATGAAGATGATCAAAAAAGGTGAACTCGACATCACCTTTACCCGACACAATATCAATAGTGATGAAATTGAAAGTCAGTTTGTGCTACGTGAGCCGCTGATTTTTATTTTGCCTAAAGATCATCCATTAGCAAAATATGAGCGTATTCCTGTTAAAGCTTTAAATGGCGTAGATTTTATTATTCCTGCGGCAGAAGCATCTTATACCTTGCACCATTTGATTGTCGATTTTTCTAAACAACATAATATTGAACTGAATATTGTGCAAAAAGCTGACAACATTTTATTTAATATCAACTCGATTGGTATGGGCTTGGGTTGCACCATTTTACCGGGCTATGTTGCTCCGCTAACCATGGAAAATACCGTCATCCGTCCACTTGATGTAGAACTTCCACATTTAGATTTATACGTCAGCTACGGCAAAAACAGCCATTCCGCTGCGGTACAGAAATTTATGGAACTGCTCACACGTGTGTTCTATTTGGACATCAACCGCGAACAATAATTCTAAAACCACTCGCGTTTTTCAACCTTTCAAAAGTGCTTGCTGCTTGATGTAGTAAGCACTTTTTTTGTGCATCCTAAATGCTAAAACAAAGCTTTAGACTTAAGTCTAAACTTATTTTTTTAATCTTTTTCTGAACTACTGCTCATTCTTACACTCAAACATTCGCATTTTTGCAGTCTGCTTTTTCCTCGCTTCGCTACCACATTACCTGCAAATTACAACTTAAGTCTAATAAGTTAAAATAGGCACCCCATCGCTATTTTCTAAAATTAAGCCGATGATAACAGGCAGTAACACCTTTAGATTGCACATCCAGAAAGGATCAAGAATGATAAAAACACCCTTCAGCAGAATGAAAACAGGGATTCAATATCGTCCTTATTTTTTTATCAGTTTTGTGATTACCATTGTGCTGTATGCTATTTTTCAGACCCTCACTGCATGGTCATGGTCAAGCTGTTTATTGATTAGCTGGAATATCGCGATTTCCTGCTATTTGGTTTTAACCATGCGCAGTTTGTGGCACAGCGATCATGCACATATTTTACAACGTGCCCAACAACAAGATGCCAGCAAATGGCTGATTTTATTCTTGGTATTTCTAACCTTAGTGATGTGCTTTATTGCGATCATTGTCGAGGTGAATTTATTTGCACAAAGTGAGTTTGTGCGCATGGGACATTTTATTTTATCCATTACCACTATTTTATGTGCTTGGTTTTTTATGCACACCATTTTTGCGATTCACTATGCGCATGACTATTATTTGGCACTGCAACAGCAGCAAGAAGGTGGTTTGGATTTTCCCAAGACGTCGCATCCAACCTATCCTGACTTTTTATATTTCAGCTATGTGATTGGTACATCTGCACAAACCGCCGATGTCTCGATTAGCTCACAACCCATGCGGGTACTGAACACGCTACATATTATTTTGGCTTATAGCTTTAATACCACTATTTTGGCAATTTGCATTAACTTGGTCGCGAGCTTTATTCAGCACTAAATTGGGTACATAAAACATCCATAAAAAAGGATGGCAAATTGCCATCCTTTTTTACCTCACTGCGCTTAATTTACGCCACGTGCAGTTAAGTAGTTTTTAATCACAGTGTTAAATTCTTCCGCTTTTTCAACCTGTGACCAGTGACCACATTGGCTGAAAATGTGTGCATCGGCATGTGGCACAACATTTAAAATGTCCCATGTACGCGATACTGGAATCACTACATCCTGCGTACCGTGAATCAGTAAAACAGGTACTGTGATGTCTTTCATTTTGTCAAAATCGAGTGGGAACTCAAAACGGTCACGGTCACGTGCGCCAACCACATCCATTAAACGGTCTGACGCATAGTCATTTTTTGCAGAAGCAAAACGAACCTTAACCAACTCATCTGTAATCAGGTCTTTGTTCACTACAAACATCGACAATGTTTTTTTGATGCCTTCTTCGGTCAAGACAGGATTCGCATGTGCTTTAAGCGCTGCAGTCTGTTTTGCACCACCTGTACCCATAGACACAATACCAAGTACACGCTCTGGGTAGTCCAATGCCAATTGGAATGCCAACCAACCACCGAGCGAGTTACCCACTAACCATGTTTTTTCAATGCCCAATGCATCTAATGTACGCACTGCATGATCTACCCAAGCACGAATACCATAAGCAGTGTTTGGAGCAACCACAGTCTGACCATAACCAATGGTATCAATTGCGATACAACGTGCTTGCTCACCAATTTGTGGCAAGTTTAACCACCAGTTTGCCGCAGCAGATACACCTGTGCCTGAACCGTGTAAAAATAGAATAGGTGTACCTTCACCCACTTCGTGATAGTGCGTTAATTCGCCTTCGGCAGTTTCAATCCATTTATCTTCTAAGCCAAAGAATGGATCTGTTGTATAGTCAGGGATTTGAACAGTGCTCATATATACTCCTCGTACAGTCTTTAGCTTGCGTTTGGCTCTAGGTATAGAATTTGACGTCAAGTGGACTCATTCAACATTACTTTTTACAGGCTTATATTACCTGTTCACACAGCATCAACTGATACAAATTTACGATCACAACCCATAAAAAAACGATTAAACAACTCTTTGAATTTTATAACTTTAATAAAATAAAAGTCTTAATTTATATAAGGTATTTATTCAGTAAATATTAAAAAAAGAGCGACTATAAAAAGCCGCTCTGATTTTTATCTAGCTTTAGAATTTATAAGTGTAAGTCGTGGCGATACGGTGTTCTTCTAAGTCATTCGCAAAGTTAAAATTGGTATCGATGAACATATAATTAAAGCCTAAACCTTTAAGCTTACCTTCTGGCACAACATAGTTCATAATGACGTTATTTTCGTTTTCTTTACCTTCTGGCTTGCCTGCGCCCAGATCGATATTGTCACCGCGGAAATGACGTACTGTCGCTGTTAAACCAGGAACACCCACATCAGCAAAATTATAGGTATAACCCAAACTCCAAGAACGCTCATCTTTACGAATGAAGCTCGCCACAGACCAGTTGTCTAAGTAAGGCTGCGGCACCCACCCGCCCAAGGTCGGGAACATTGGGGCTTTTGTACCGTGCTCACCAAACATTTGTTGATAACCTAACTGTACAGTGTGCATCCCATTGTTGATTTTTGCACCCGCAGACACGGCCTGGCTGTCAATATTGCCATACAGCTTGTCACCCGATTCGCTGTTGTCAAAATAGCGTACATGGGTATCCAGCTTAGTTTTTTCAGCCAAAGTCGTTTTATAGTTTGCAGCGACATAATGTTGTTGATAGATGTTGGTTACATCCGCATACCAATAACTTCCACCTACTTTAGGGGTAAATTGATGATCTACTCCCACAAGATACATGCCATCGTCTGTGCTTAATTTATTCGCTTCAGCAGCAGAAAAATTATTTTGAGGGAACAACGTAAAATCTTGGTATTGGTTATCATAACGTGCATTAATACCGTCTAAATAAGCCAAAGTTAATTTAGTATCTTTTAAATCCTTTGATTCTAACCATGCACCGCTATAAGTCGTTAACAATTGACGCGATGGGTCAAAAAACACCACAGGTGACATTGGTAATAAGTCACCTACTTTTAATTCAGTTTCAGAAAATTTAACTTTTAGAGTTGCACCGACCTTACCAAAATGATCTTTTGACTCTTTACCATCATGCGGCAAAACCCAGTCTGCATTTTTATCACGACCATTGAGTTTTACTGCGTGTTGAACCAGAAGATCAGCACCCACCTGAATTACGCCTAAATCGTGATAACCCGATTTAGCATCCAAGGTGACTGCTTGTGACCATGAACCAAAGTTCCCCGCAGGGTTGTCTTTAATTTGACGATCTAAATAAAAATTCTTAAATTTAAGTTGAACATTGCTGTCGTCAATAAAATCTGCCTGAGTTGCAGTTGTCCCTAAAGTTGCTGTCGCAGCAAAAAGTGCTATCCATAAATTGTGACGATGCATGCGTTTTTCCTATTCATCCAATAAGCGAATCTGGGCATCATGCAAAACTCTTGTCATGAAAAAAATCCGACCACAGTATTAAGCTTTTCTACAAATTCAGCACTTTCTGTATCGAGCAGCTTTTTTCCAAGTTTTTTAATTCTTTTTAACGATAAAAAATTAAGCTCAAAATCCTCACTAAATGAATTTTTATTTGAATTCACTGCTTAATTTAGGTGAAAAACGCTGTTATTTTTTGCATCATGTGAAGGATTAATCTTTTTTAACTTTAACCCCATGTGTTAGCGTTATTTTCTATAAACCCAACTTATAAGAAAAACATTTTAATCAGCACAAAATTCAGCACATTTTACATCTTTCACAGCATAAAAAAGCACCCCAAACGCATTTGGAGTGCTTAATTCAAGTCTGCTTTATATTAAAAACTTAGGCTTGCATTTCACGTGCTTTAGACATAGTCAATGCCAAGTCTTCAATCATATCTTCCTGACCGCCCACCGTACCGCGACGACCAAGCTCAAGTAGAATTTCACGCGCAGATACTCCATATTTTGCTTCGGCACGTTTTGCGAACAATAGGAACGATGAGTAAACACCTGCATAACCTAAAGTTGCTGCATCACGGTCTGCACGAATTTGATGCGTCATCATTGGAATGATCAAGTCTTCAGCAATATCCTGCACTTTAAACAAGTCCACACCTGTTTCCATTTGCATACGGTTTGCGACCGCTACAAACAATTCAAGTGGTGTATTACCTGCGCCTGCACCTAAACCAGCCGAAGCCAAGTCAACACGGGTTGCACCTGCGGTCACAGCCGATACAGAGTTCGCAACGCCCATGCCCAAGTTATGGTGACCATGGAAACCAATTTCGATGTCTGAGGCGAGGTTGGCACGTAAAATACCTACGCGATCAGTCACATCTTGAGGCAACATATAGCCTGCAGAATCTGTTACATAGATACAGTTTGCACCGTAAGACACCATTTTTTGTGCTTCTTCGAGCAATTTTTCAGGAGAAGCCATGTGCGCCATCATCAAGAAGCCCACAGTGTCCATACCCAGTTTACGTGCTGCAGTAATGTGCTGTTCAGAAACGTCTGCTTCAGTCGAATGTGTCGCCACACGAATGGTTGCCACGCCTACATCATGCGCCATTTTCAGATGATCAACTGTTCCAATACCTGGCAGTAATAGTGCAGAAACTTTTGCCTGTTTCAGGTTTGGAATCACTGCTTTCAGATATTCTTCATCAGTAGCGGCTGCAAAACCATAGTTCACAGAGTTACCACCTAAGCCATCACCGTGTGTGACTTCAATTAAAGGCACACCTGCATCATCCAAAGCAGTGGCAATCGCAACCATTTGCTCTGGCGTGGTTTGATGGCGCATTGGGTGCATACCATCACGTAAAGTCATATCATTAATAATAATCTTAGACATTTTGGTATTCCTTAAGCTTCAGCAGTTTTGAAAACGTGTTCTGCAAACATTTCTGCAGTACGTGCAGCCGCTGCAGTCATAATGTCTAGGTTACCTGCATATTTAGGCAAGTAATCACCCAAACCTTCAACTTCCAAGAAAATTGAAACACGGTTGCCATCAAAAACAGGGCCGTTTACAAGTTTGTAACCCGGTACATATTTTTGCACTTCTTTGATCATGGCATGCACAGATGCTGTAATCGCTGCCTGATCTGGCTCACCTTCCACCAAGCAGTGAACGGTATCACGCATCATTAATGGTGGCTCAGCTGGGTTAATGATGATGATGGCTTTACCTTGTTTTGCACCGCCAACTTCTTCAATCGCGCCTGCAGTTGTACGGGTAAATTCATCAATGTTTTTACGTGTACCCGGCCCCACAGATTTAGTTGATACCGTTGCAATAATTTCACCGTATTCCACAGGTTGAACGCGAGAAACTGCAGCCACCATAGGAATTGTTGCCTGACCACCACAAGTCACCATGTTGACGTTTGGCACTTCGCCCGCTTCAAGCAATGCTTCAAGGTTCACTGGCGGTACGCAGAATGGGCCAATTGCCGCAGGGGTTAAGTCAATCATCAGCACACCAAGTTCATTTAACTTGCGGCTGTTTTCAGCGTGAACGTATGCAGACGTTGCATCAAAAGCAATTTTAATGTCATCTTCAAGAATATGTGGCAATAAACCATCCACACCTTCTGCTGTGGTTTTTAAACCCATTTTTGCAGCACGTGCCAAACCTTCAGAAGTTGGGTCAATCCCCACCATCCACACAGGCTCTAACCATTCACTGCGTTGCAATTTATAAAGCAAATCCGTACCAATATTACCCGGACCGATCATTGCACATTTAATCTTTTTCATGCATGTACTCTCTTAGAATCTCGATTTATTCCGCAGCAAACGCAGCTGTTACTGAACCAAAGCCTTCAATTTCAACTTTGAATTCTTCACCCGGATGAGCAACAACCATAGGGCCTAAAGCACCGGTTAAGATGATGTCGCCTTTTAACAATGGACGACCACGGCGTACCATTTCATCGGCCAACCACACTGCAGCATTGAGCGGGTTTGCCAAACATGCTTTACCCACGCCTTGAGAAACAACTTCTTCACCACGTGTCATAACCATTTTGCAGTTCACTAAGTCTAGATTTTCTAGCTTGACGGGTTGTGAACCTAAAACAAATGCAGCAGAAGATGCGTTATCGGCCACGGTATCAATCAAACTAATTTTCCAGTTTTCAATACGGCTATCGACCACTTCAATGGCAGGCAAGGCATATTCAGTCGCGCTGATAATATCCGCATACGTGTGTTTTTCTTTGGTTAGATCTTGGTTAATCACCAATGCAATTTCTGCTTCTACTTTTGGCTGAATCAGCAAACCTGCAGGAATTGCTTCACCATCGCCATAAGCCATATCGGCAAACAACATGCCAAAGTCAGGCTGATCTACACCCAGTTGTGCTTGAACCACTTTAGAGGTCAAACCAATTTTACGCCCCACCAAACGACGACCTTCTTTTAAGGCACGTTCGGTATTCACTTCTTGAACGGCATAGGCAATATCTACGTCAGCACTTTCACCACCAAGTTCTGGGCGGATTGGCGCAATCGCAGTTTGAGAGAGTTCGGCAGTACGTAATGCTTGCGCAACTGATTCAACAACAGCAGAATTCGACATCAATGTTTCCTTAAACTGCAAAAATTGGGCATATACCCCGAGATGTTGGAAAGGTAATAATAGAAAATAGGGATGATGACCCCGATCTTGTCCATTCTCAGGACAAGCTATCCAGCTCAGAGGTATGTAAACTGATTAAGAATCGGAAAAATGGCGGGTTTATGCCAATACTTATTTTCTTTTTTTCAATAGCTATTAGCTATTAATCTATTTTTATAAAAAGCAAGCAAAACAGTTGTCTGTAGGCTATGACATTATTTTCCGAGTCATTGACTCGGCAATTCGCAGCAATCTTAAAATGTCTTAATCCTAACTTTAGACTAAAAGCTAAGCCTTTTTATGACGCTCCCAAAAGTACATAAAAAAAGAGCAACCTGAAATTTTTCAAGTTACTCTAATTTCAAATTCATCTAAATTGTTTTACTGGGTTTAACTCGCCTGACGTAAACGATATTGCTGCACTAAAAAATCATGCAAACTCGGCACATCATCTGCAATGGTTAAAGGCTGATAACGCTGCAACACCTCTACACTATGCACGCCATAACTCACGCCTACACGCGGCATAGCAATATTTTGTGCCATTTCTAAATCGTAAGAAGTGTCACCCACCATAATCGCTTGCCCGACCTGCACATCGGTACTGCTCAAAATTTCCTGCAGCATTAAAGGATCAGGTTTAGATTTGGTTTCACTTGCAGCACGTGTCGCCACAAACAAATCCTGACTTTGGGTTTGCGCCAACACTCGGTCTAAACCTTTACGGCTTTTGCCTGTTGCCACTGCCAATTTCAGTCCCAAACCTGACAACTCATCGAGCATATCTGCCACACCCTCAAACCAAGCATCGGTTTTTGAGTGTTCGACATAGTGTTCTGAATAGCACTGCAAAATCGCTTGATGCAGCTCTGGCACTTCAGGAAATAAACGCTGTGCCACTTCAGGCAAACCCAAACCAATAATACTTTTAGCCGCAGCATCGGTCAGGGGTTGCTGAAATTGTTGTGCTGCGAACTGCAAACTCGCCACAATTTGACCGACGGAATTAAATAAGGTGCCATCCCAATCAAAAATGATGAGTTCTACAGGTTTGTTCATATTAGATTCCTAGATTTGATTCGGCTTTTAAATTCCCTCGCTTTACCTTAACTCAAAAGGATAAACGACCAAGAATCAGCACATATATCACAACAAATATTCGATACGCGAAGGGCGACATGGATGTCGCCGTTTCGCTGTGGCACAGAGATGTTCCATCAGCGAAACAAAAGTTTTTTGTTACTTTTCATCTTTGAAAAGTAAGGCATAGCCTATACACCAAAAATTTAAATTAAAAACTTTAAAATGTGGCAGTGAATTACCCCTGAAAACCTCATCTCCTTTTTGCGAAACAATGTTCCTCATCTTTAAAAAGAAGCAAGCTGCTATCGCACAACAGAGAGTTACAAAAATTAAAACTCAGGTGGCGCCGTCGGCTTATCCGCCTTTTGCGCTCTCAACTGCGCCACCAAACTCTGCATATCTTCAGGTAAAGGCGCTTCAATCACAGGATAGCCTGGAATTTCCAAACGCATGGCATGTAAGCACAAACGACGTGGCGCAGGACCCCGATATTCAGTTTGATGACCATATTTATCATCACCCACCAACGGATGCCCAATGCTTAAACCATGCACACGAATTTGATGGGTACGCCCAGACAGTGGCGATGCATACACCAAACTGGCATGCATAAAACGCTCTGCGACCTTCCACAGGGTTTTGGATTCTTTACCCTCTTTAGATACACGTACTCGACGTTCACCATTGGCCAATTCATAACGATGCAATGGTGCATCAATCAATTGCTGATCTAAACTCACCTGCCCTTTGACAATGGCCGCATAAGTTTTTTGAATTTTATGTTCGCGCAATAAGTCCTGCAGCGTTTTTAAGGTGCTACGCTTTTTAGATACCATCACCAAACCTGAAGTATCACGGTCAATACGGTGAATCAGCTCCAAATATTTTTTACCTGTGGCAGCACGTAAACCCTCAATCAAACCATAAGCGACACCACTACCACCATGCACTGCAATGCCCGAAGGCTTATTCACCACCATCAAGCCTTCATCTTCATAAATCACACGGCTTAATAAGCTTTGTGCGACCTTATCTGAAATAGGTGCAGCACTGTCGTCTTTTTGTTCATAGCGAATAGGCGCTACACGAATTTGATCGCCAATATTGAGTTTGGTTTCTGCTTTAATACGCTTTTTATTGACCCGTACCTGCCCTTCGCGAATCAAACGATAGATGCGACTTTTAGGCACCCCTTTTAAACGACTAAACAAAAAATTATCGATGCGTTGACCCGCTTGATGCTCATCCACTTCAAACCAAGTGACACTTTGCCATTGTTGGGTAGAATTCATACAGTTAAGTGACCTAATAAAATACTAAAATTGATTAAAAACTGATCATTTAGGCTATGCTTTACACAAGAAACATAAGCTTAGCCCATAGGCAGATGATGCAAGGTTTGATATAGTCAGCGCACGGAAACCATCGTTAGTGGGTTCACGTTGAATCTTTTCAGGTTTTTCTGAAATAGAGCAATCAACCAACATCCCACTACATACGAGCAGGTCCCAAAAGAATTATGCCGACGCCGAAGGCTTATTATATCGGCAAAAAAGCAAACTGTTGCGTTTAATTGTACCTCAGGTACATAAATCAGTTTGTCTGAAAAAATATGTCGCCAACTTTGTTGGTTTTTAAACGTAAACTGATACACATCAGATTAGTCGCACCCTGAAGTCGCATTCAGGCTAAAGCGTTTGATGTATTGGATCTGCACAATTTGTAAAGATACGACGATAATTCCGTATCAAGACACTCTATCTATGTAAAGAAGAGCTGATCTTCGAGCAATGTGACAGTGAAAGTTACACACATCCAATACACCGCTCGTCCGCCAGTGAAGCGATCAGGTGACTTTATCCGTTTAAAGGTTAAAGCCGTATTGCCATCATCAATACGTGAATCATACACCGCAGCCAACCTAAATAAGGCCGGTAAAAAAAGCTCAGACCACAATAGGTTTTTTGAGATCTGAGCAGTTGATCCGTGATGCTTGATGTTCGCTACGTGTCTAGCGATTTTTTGCTGTGTATCACTATTAGGTGTTACACCCATGAAACGTATGTTGATTAATGCAACACATGCCGAAGAAATTCGCGTTGCACTTGTCACTGGTCAGCGTCTTTACGATTTTGATTTAGAAAATCGTACCCGTGAACAAAAAAAATCGAATATCTACAAAGGTCATGTGACCCGTGTAGAACCTTCTTTAGAAGCCGTATTTGTTGAATACGGTGCAGGTCGCCAAGGCTTCCTGTCTATGCGTGAAATCGCAAACTCTTACTACAAAGCCGATCCTCGCCAAACTTCAAATATCCGCGAACTGATTACTGAAGGTACTGAGCTTTTGGTTCAGGTAGAAAAAGAAGAACGTGGCAACAAAGGTGCTGCGCTATCCACCTTCATTTCTTTGGCAGGTCGTTATTTAGTACTTATGCCAAACAACCCGAAAGGTGGCGGTATCAGTCGTCAAATTTCGGGTTCAGTCCGTGAAGAACTGAAAGAGATGTTAGCTTCACTGAACATTCCTCGTGGCATGAGCGTGATTGTGCGTACTGCGGGTATTGGTCGTTCTCAAGAAGAATTGCAGCTTGACCTTCAACACTTAATGGACCTTTGGGCACAAATTCAAAGCACTGCAAGTTCAGGCCCATCACCAATGCTAGTACACCAAGAAGCAGGTGTCGTCACACGTGCCATTCGTGACTATTTGCGTGATGATGTTGCAGAAATTTTAATTGACTCAGAACAAGCCTATAACGAAGCTTATAACTTTGTGAAAGCGGTTATGCCACGTCAGTTAGACAAGCTAAAAACTTACACTTTAAATGAACCACTGTTTGCACATTTTGGTATTGAAAGCCAAATTCAAACTGCGTATGAGCGTGAAGTAAAACTGCCTTCAGGCGGTTCAATTGTCATTGACCAAACTGAAGCATTGGTTTCAATTGACATCAACTCAGCAAAATCGACCCGTGGTCAAGACGTTGAAGATACAGCGTTAAATACCAACCTTGAAGCTGCTGAAGAAATTGCACGCCAATTGCGTTTACGTGATATTGGTGGTTTGGTTGTTATCGATTTCATCGACATGACCAAAGACCGTAACCAACGCATGGTTGAAGCCAAACTCCGTGAAGCCACTCAAAGTGACCGCGCACGTATCCAGTTTGGTCAATTATCACGTTTTGGTTTAATGGAAATGAGCCGTCAGCGTTTACGTCCATCGCTTGAAGAAGCGACTGGTTACGTTTGCCCACGCTGTCACGGTACAGGTATGGTGCGTGACTTACGCTCTCTATCTCTTTCGATTATGCGTAAAGTGGAAGAAATTGCACTACGTGAACGTCATGGCGAAGTTCAGGTTGAAGTGCCTGTTGAAATTGCAGCATTCTTACTGAATGAAAAACGTCACAGTCTGGTTTACCTTGAGCAAACTTCAAATGTGCGTGTGACTGTATTACCTCACCCACACTTAGAAACCCCGCATTACGAAATTTCGTATAATCCTGAAGGCTTTGCACCAACCAGCTATGAACGTACTGAAGCAACTCGTTCAAGCGAAAAAGAGTTGGGTTATGAATCTTCTGAATGGCATTTAGAAGAAGCCGATCAATCGCACAGCCACGCTGCTGCACCTGCGGCAGAAAAAACTTCTGCAAGAAAACCACAAGCAGCACAGCAAAATAAAGCATCTGCACAACAGCAGCTTGCACCTGCGGCAGCCACAACAGCTGCAAGCCCATGTGCATGGTTAGAAAACCTGTTTGTTCAAAAGCAAGCCAGCACCATTGATCAAGCACGTAGTGCCAACAATGCGGCGGCAGCCATTGAGCAAATGGTAAATAGCGGTGCCGTGAGCCGTGGTCAGTTTGGTCAAATTGCAACTGCATCTGCTGCCCCTGCTGCAAGCAGTCAAAATGTATACCTTACACCATCGACAGTGGCACAAAAAACTGAACGTGACTCTGCAGAGAAATCTGCTGAACGTGAAGACAAACCGGCTCCGCGTCACAACAACAAAAAGCCGCGTCATAGCAACAACAATAACAACAAGCACAAAGAGCAACGTGAGCCACAAACTCAGCACGACAATCAACAACATCAAGTGCATGAAGAAGTGGTTCAGATGTCGCGTCAGGAGCAACGTCAGGAAGCGCGTGAAAACAAACGCAATTCTCGTCGTCAGCACAGCAATGACCAAGCACCGCAGCAGCAAGAAGCTCAAAATAACAATGAGCAGCAAAATGCCGTGCCACGTCGTGACCGTCGTAACCAGCCTCGTCCAGAACGCCCAAATCGTCACCGCGACCCAAGCGTATTGAATGAGCAAGCACCTACCGCAGTGGCTTCTAATCAGCCGAAAGTGGACTTAATTGATGCACCGCGTCAAGAGTTCAACACGACGGCTTTGGTGGTGAATGTCGATCAGGCTCAAACTGAAATTGTGGCATTGAATGCTGCGCCATTAGCGGCTGAACCAGTCACAGCAGTAGAAGCAACTGTGCCTGAAACGGTTGCTGAACCAACTCAAGCTGTTGCTGCGGTAGAAGCTGCTCCAGTTGTTGCAGAAGAAACAGCTGCACCTGCGGAAGTACAAGCACAACCGACTGCGCCTGCAAAACGTGCCAGCAACGATCCGCGTCAGCGTCGTCGTCAGCAACGTGAAGCTCAAGCACAGCAAGCAGCTGCACCAAAGTTAACGCCTTCACAGGTGCCAACTTTAGCGCAATACAGCATTGGTAGTCTGATTCGCCACGTCTATGGTGAAGATTGCTCAGTCCTGATTGAACAGTTTGGTTTAATTCCAACGTTCAATCGTGCTTTGCAAAAGTTCACCGATGAATATGCGGCAACGCTTGCAACAGCTGCGCCTGTGGCAGAGAAAAAACCTGTCACACGTGATGTGGAAGTTGCCAAAGCTGCTCCTGAAGCAGAACCTGCACCTGTGTTAGATCTGACTCCACCAAAACCTGTGTCAGATAAGCGTGTTGCCAACGATCCGCGTGAGCGTCGTCGTTTAGCCAAACAAGCTGCTGAGCAAGCCTTGGAACAAGCCAAGCAAGCACAGGCAGTAGAAAAAGCTGAAGCAGAAAGCACACCTGCAGCAGAGCCAACGACTGACGTTGTGGCAACTACCGACGCATCTGTAGAAGCAAACTCTACTGCAGAAACGTCTGTAGCGCTAAGCACAGAAGTCGAAGCAACTACAGAAGTAAACCCTGAAGTAGAGGCTACAACTGAAGCTACTCAGCCAGAGTTGAACGCGCAAGACGACCTTGCACAAACTGTCACTGAAACTGCAGCAGCGCAAGAAGAAACTGCCGTTGAAGTGGTCGCACCTGTACAAGTGGAATTAGCAGTAGATGACCCAGTCGAAACTGCTGAATCTGAACAGGACAAAGCAGAAAAAGAGAAAACTGCACGTCCGCGTCGCCCACGTGGTCGTCCACCTAAAAAAGTAACTCCGCCAACTGAGTCTTAATTCGCACTTTTGCAGCGGAATAAAAAAATCCAGTCATTTTAATGACTGGATTTTTTTTGCTACTTTAGAGCAAATGCAGTGGTGACTTAAATTTAAGCAAGTTAATTTGGTGTTAGGTGTTTTTGATTTTTAACAGCTTTTATAAAAACATCAGTCAAAGCTAAAAATTAGGTTGATTGCACTAGGACTAAGGGATTACAAAACAATAAGACGTGATGCTGTGCAGATGCAACGGATGATGACAAAAACAGGATTCTTATGAACCAGATGACAAAAAGCGATTTAATTGGCTTAACGGATGTTGCGGCAAAAATTCCGCAGTTTATGACTAAAGTGCCTCACCTGATCACAGGGTTAAAGCAAGCCTATTTACGCACACCCAACACGCCTGCAGGCTTAGGTCTAGCATTTGAAAAAGCCGTGCATCGTAACCCGCATGGCTGTGCACTAGTGTTTGAAGATCAGCAGTACAGCTATTTACAGCTCAATGCTTGGGCCAACCAAATTGCCCATTACTATTTAAGCATAGGTGCACGTAAAGGTGATGTAATTGCGGTGATGTTGGAAAATCGCCCTGAATTAATTGCCAGTGTCATTGGCTTAGCAAAAATTGGCGTTACCGTGGCTTTGGTCAATACCGCACAAGTTGCCAAAGTTTTGGCGCACAGCATCAATTTAGTCAAACCAATTGCCGTGATTGTGGGGGAAGAATGTCGTCAAGCCGTTGCCGATATTCGCCAAGAACTTGAGCTTACAGAAAATCGACTGTATTGGTTTGCAGATCAAAATACCCGTACCGATGCTGGCACTGCCCCTGAAGGTTTTCAAAATTTAGCGCAATGCATTGCATCATTCCCAAGCTTTAACCCTGCCACCACACAGTCAGTACAGGGCAAAGATGGGCTGTTTTATATCTATACCTCAGGTACAACAGGCTTACCTAAAGCGGTGATTTTCACCAATAGCCGTTGGACGTTGGCTTATGGTACCTATGGTCATGTCTTGGGTTTAAATCAGGATGATGTGATGTACTGCACTCTGCCGCTGTACCACGCCACAGGCATTGTGGTGTGCTGGTGTGGCGTAATTGCAGGCAGTGCCACCTTTGCCATCCGTAGAAAATACTCCACTTCATGCTTCTGGCAAGATGTACACAAATTCAATGCCTCTGCGATTGGCTATGTGGGCGAATTGTGCCGTTATTTAATGGATGCGCCTGCTTCTGATTTAGAGCGTGGGCATCGTGTGACCAAAATGATTGGCAATGGCATGCGTCCTAATATTTGGAGCAAATTCAAAACACGCTTTGGTGTTCAGGAAATTCTGGAACTGTATGCATCTAGCGAAGGCAACGTCGGTTTTAGCAACGTGTTTAACTTTGACAACACGGTTGGTTTTTCACCGACACCTTATGCGGTCATTCAGTTTGATAAAGAAAAAAATGAACCCGTACGCGATGCCAAAGGCAAATGCATGAAAGTCAAAAAAGGCGAAGTCGGCTTATTGATTGGAAAAATCACCCGTCGCTCACCGTTTGATGGCTACACCGACCCTGAAAAAAACAAGGCGGTGATGATGCAAAACGTGTTTAAACAAGGCGATGCCTATTTTAACACGGGCGATTTAGTCCGCGACATTGGCTTCCGTCACGCCCAGTTTGTTGATCGTTTAGGTGATACCTTCCGCTGGAAAGGTGAGAACGTATCCACCACAGAAGTAGAAAACATTGTCAGTGACTATGAAAAAATTGCTGAAGCTGTCGTGTATGGCGTTGAAATCCCACATACCAATGGTCGTGCAGGTATGGCTGCGATTACCTTAAACGAAGGCTGCCAGTTAGATGAACAAGACTTGCGTCAAATGCTGGTGGAGTTTAAAAAAGCAATGCCCGCTTATGCAGTACCCGTTTTTTTACGCATTCAAAAGCAAATGCAAACCACAGGTACATTTAAATATCAGAAGAACACCCTGAAAACTCAAGGTTTTGATTTAAAACAGTGTGATGAAAAAATTCTGGTGTTATTGCCAAACCAATCTGCTTATTGCGAGCTGACCCAAGAAATTTACGACAATATTCAACAGTATCAATATCGCTTCTAAGCCACTATGTTGCCTATTTTTTGATTAGATACGACAAATTTGTTGCATTTATAATCAAACATAGGCAACTTTTTTATTTTTTACTTGCGCTCGCTTCATATCTTGCTACAATACGCTCCATCAAACGAAGTGGTGCTTAAAACCCTCTGGTTTTTCTTGCACTTCACAATCAAGCCTGCTTGATTGCTGGTTCAGGGTCGTTAGCTCAGTCGGTAGAGCAGCGGACTTTTAATCCGTTGGTCCCGCGTTCGAATCGCGGACGACCCACCATTTCCTTGATCAACCTTAGATGGGTCGTTAGCTCAGTCGGTAGAGCAGCGGACTTTTAATCCGTTGGTCCCGCGTTCGAATCGCGGACGACCCACCATCTTCTTCAAGGTTGATACTTTAAAAATGATCAGCGTCATTTTTACTCCTCTGGGTCGTTAGCTCAGTCGGTAGAGCAGCGGACTTTTAATCCGTTGGTCCCGCGTTCGAATCGCGGACGACCCACCATTCCTTCTAAAAAATCTTTAAATTACCAGTCATCACAGCACTGTTCTGTGGATCGTGCAGTTTCGTAATTTACTATAGAATTCCCGTATTCTGCCCTGTTTGACTAACACTTTTATCCACTACACCTTGCTCAATTCAGTTGTAGACGATGTGCCATCATTGATAAATCATACTTTACACATCCCAAATAAAAACTTGATGTAAAAAAACAAAAGCCCAAAAGTTTTTCACGAATGGGCTAAGAATTGAATGAGCGAATAATTAACTTGCTCTGATTAAATGATAGTTTTGCGAAGGTAAGGGATTGCTTTTAAAGTATTCACGATTATTTTCTGTTGCAATCGCAATTTTGTTTTTATCCATAATTAAATTATGGTCTTGATCAACATTATAGTAAAAGTTCACCCCAGAGGCGCGTGCCACCACAATTTGATGCGCGTCTTCATCATAGAACCATAAATCTTTGCGGTATTTTTTTTTATTGTCGTAACTGATTTGCCCCGCATTGACAAAAATACGATGCGCTGTCCCACCAGGCAATAAGGTCAGAATATAATCGACTTTTCCGCTTTCGCACATAACAAACTTATCTTCACAGCTAATCTGAACGGTATAGCGCCCCACATAAGTCAGAAGATTCTCTGGAATATGATGTTCCGTTGCAGCCATTTGCATGGGTGCGATCGCCTGCCCTGCCACTTCAGTCAGTCTTTTGGTTTCTGCCTGTTCTGTATATTTTTGCACTGCAGCATGCTCAAGTTGTGAATCATTGCATCCAAGCAATGCCACTGCACTCCATATAGAAACTGCGCAAATATTTGATTTAGCCGACACACTATCCCTCATATAGAGTGACTAGACTGAATATTCAGTCCTATTCAAACCACCGAATAGGCAGCTCAATGTAAGCTATGCTTTTCCTCAATCCTTTGTGGTCAAGCGCTTACTCTGCCCATTGCTTCTTTACGATATTTTAGGTGGATGCTGGTTCAAGCAACACCAAAAGTTACATAACTTTACTAATTGCTTTGCCACCGCCCTTTAAAAAACCCAAGTGCATCACCATTTTTATTCTATAGACAGATGATGTGCTGTAAACCTAAACCTCAGCCTGTATTTATTTTGAATTTTAGATCTCTCAAGGAGAATTAGATGGCCAATGTTGGTTTATATCGCTCAAACCGCTCAAATATGATTGCTGGGGTTATGGGTGGTATTGCTGAACGTTTTGGTTGGAACGCAAATTTACTGCGCTTAATTTTTGTGATTGTTTCCGTGATGAGTGCTGCCTTTCCAGGCATTTTGGTGTATTTGGTGTTGTGGTTGGTGATCCCTAAACAAAACCAGTTGAATACAGCAAACTATACTCAGGGCTACACAAGACCTATACGCACGGTCAATTCTGATCAAGACCGATAAATGGTATTGAAATTTTAAAGACTGACCACATGTAAGATTTATAGGTTTTAATCGTTCGCTGATTCACTCTTAGATATCCCTTATTTACACAGTTTTTTTCTTTTTCGCTACGATTGCTCCCCCAAGCATCGTAGCTTTTTTTTGCCTTTCAACCTGCAATATATTTTAAAAGTCACAGCATTTCAGGATTGAGTCGTGTTGAATACGCATCGACAATACAAGTCAATCAATTGGTCTTTACAGCAAGCTGTTGATTTAAGACGGCAATCATATCGGCACGGCTAATAATCCCCACCAAACGCTGCTGCTCTACCACAGGAATGTAGTTAAAAGAACGCTCGACAAAGTACGGTACAAGGTCTTGAATACTTTGTTGCGGTTGCACCGTGACCACTTGGCGCAACATGATATGTTTTACTTGATGTTTCCAGCTATACGGCAAATCTGTTGCGTGTTTAAACCATTCCACCACTTCATACAATGCCAAAGTTCCCACCAAATGTTGTTCAGTATCAATGACTGGCAAACTCATTAAATTCATGTGTTTGAATTTTTCTAAAGCACTGTGAATATCCTCATCTTGCTGCAAACTAACCACATCTTTACTCATAATATCGGCACAAGTCAGTGCTTGAGTTTGTCGTTCACTGGCTTTGTGTTGCGCTTCTAAAATGATTTTTTGTAAGTCGTATTCACTAATATCTAGCAACTGGGTTTGTGCATCTAAAACATCTTGAATATCTTGCGGCTGAATAGTGGCTTTTTGAGTAGGCGTTGGGTCTTGGGTACGTTGATTCAACTGTGGCGTTTGAGGATAAGGCTTGCCAATCATGCGGTTAAATACGATTGCAATCATCATCAGCAAAACTGAATTAAGCAGCACAGGATAAAAGATGAAGTGATAACCCAGCTCACGCACGGCATCTCCGCCAAGCACTGCGGTAATGGCCACTGCTCCACTCGGTGGATGCAGCGAATCGGTGGTCATCATCAAGAAAATAGATAAAGCCACAGCCACACTAAAGGCTTCGGTTAAATTTGGAATATATAAAGCACAGCTCACGCCCATAATTGCTGCAATACTGTTCCCAACTACAATATTCCACGGCTGCGCCAAAGGACTGGCAGGCACAGCAAACAACAATACCGAAGATGCACCCATTGGCGCGATATACCATGCGTTAATATCGCCCAACACCCACCAACTGATCAGGGAAGATAATGCCAAACCCAATAATGCGCCCAAACCACAAAGTAGGCGTTCTTTTAACGGCAATACTTTAAAATTGGGTTTCAGCGTATTCAGCCAATCAAGTTGTGAATGAAACACGGGCAGGCAATCCAGTGGTGACAATTGGACAAGATTATAAGGCAATCATTTAGTAATGATGTATTTGTTTTATATCTTTCATTTATCAGTGAATTTGTAAAACCCCAAACAACCAACCGCTAGTTGTGCTTTAACCTTTGCCAGCA
This sequence comes from Acinetobacter sp. YH12135, assembly GCF_013418565.1. NCBI lineage: Bacteria > Pseudomonadati > Pseudomonadota > Gammaproteobacteria > Moraxellales > Moraxellaceae > Acinetobacter > Acinetobacter sp. YH12135. The sequence continues at coordinate 4,029 of NZ_VPBU01000024.1, read as the reverse complement.
CCCCGCAAAATCCTTATAATTGAGCACAATTTTTCTCTAATTTTAAGTGGATGACCATGAGTCGCGCCATATCGCATATTGATACCTTTCAAGGCTTAATTCTTGCCTTACAAAACTACTGGGCGGAGCAGGGCTGCGTCGTTTTACAACCTTACGATATGGAAATGGGTGCAGGGACATTCCACACTGCCACTTTCCTACGTGCTTTAGGTCCAGAAACATGGAACGCGGCGTATGTACAACCATCTCGTCGTCCTAAAGATGGTCGTTATGGCGAAAACCCGAACCGCTTACAACACTACTATCAATTTCAGGTGGTGCTGAAACCAAACCCAGACAACATCCAGCAGTTGTATTTAGATTCTTTAAAAGCGATTGGAATTGACCCATTGGTGCATGACATTCGCTTTGTGGAAGATAACTGGGAATCTCCAACACTTGGCGCGTGGGGCCTAGGTTGGGAAGTATGGTTAAACGGTATGGAAGTGACGCAATTCACTTACTTCCAGCAAGTGGGTGGAGTTGAATGCTACCCTGTAACAGGCGAAATCACTTATGGTCTTGAGCGTTTGGCAATGTACCTGCAAGGTGTAGACTCAGTTTACGACTTGGTTTGGACTAAAGGACAGTTTGGTACTGTGACGTATGGCGATGTGTTCCATCAAAACGAAGTTGAACAATCGACCTATAACTTTGAATACGCACCTGTAGAAAAAATGTTTGAACTGTTTGACTTCTATGAAGTAGAAGCGAGCCGTTTAATTGCAGCAGAATTACCATTACCTGCTTATGAGCAAGTGATTAAAGCATCTCACTGCTTTAACCTGTTGGATGCGCGCGGTGCAATTTCTGTGACTGAACGTCAGCGTTATATTTTACGTGTTCGTACTTTGGCACGTTCTATTGCACAAAGTTATGTGGCTGCACGTGCAAAATTAGGCTTCCCAATGGCTGAACCGCATTTACGCGATGAAGTCTTGGCACAATTAAAAGCACAGGTTGAAGCGGAAGCCAAAGCGCAAAATACTGAGGAAAGCAAATAATGTCTAAACATACAGTTTTATTTGAACTCGGTTGCGAAGAACTCCCACCGAAAAGCTTAAAAACCTTACGTGATGCACTACTTGCAGAAACTGAAAAAGGTTTGAAAGATGCAGGCTTGGCTTTTGATGCAATTGAAGCCTATGCAGCACCACGTCGCTTGGCACTTAAAATTGCTAATGTCGATGCCGCACAAGCAGACACACAAAAACGCTTTGACGGCCCTGCTGTTCAAGCTGCTTACGATGCCGAAGGCAAACCAACCAAAGCCCTTGAAGGCTTTATGCGCGGTCAAGGCATTACGGTAGATCAAGTCTCTACATTCCAAGCAGGTAAAGTTGAAAAAGTGTGCTACTTAAAAGACGTGAAAGGTCAAAGCCTTGATGCGTTATTGCCACACATTTTACAAACAGCATTGGACAACCTGCCAATTGCAAAACGTATGCGTTCTGCTGCAAGCCGTACTGAATTTGTGCGCCCAGTAAAATGGGTCGTTTTACTTAAAGATCATCAAGTAATTGAAGCAACGATTCAAGACCATCAGGCAGCTAATGTCACTTATGGACATCGTTTCCATGCACCTGAAGCTATCACTTTAACGCATGCCGATGAATATCTCGCGAAGTTAAAAGCTGCTTACGTTGTGGCGTCGTTTGAAGAGCGTCAAGCGATCATTGATCAGCAAGTAAAAGCATTAGCGGATGAAGTGAATGCGATTGCAATTGTGCCTAGCGATCTACGTGACGAAGTCACTGCACTGGTTGAATGGCCAGTAGCTTTACGTGCCAGCTTTGAAGAACGCTTCCTTGCCGTTCCTCAAGAAGCCCTGATCACTACCATGCAGGATAACCAGAAGTATTTCTGTCTGGTGAATGCTGAAAACAAATTACAGCCTTACTTCATTACCGTTTCAAACATTGAGTCTAAAGATCCGACTCAAATTATTGAAGGTAATGAGAAAGTGGTTCGTCCACGTCTGTCAGATGCTGAGTTCTTCTTCCTGCAAGACCAGAAACAGCCATTAGCTTCTCGTAAAGAGAAACTGGCCAACATGGTATTCCAGGCACAACTGGGTACTTTGTGGAACAAGTCTGAACGTATTGCTAAACTGGCTGTCGCACTTGCTCCGATTACGGGTGCAAAAGCTGAAGATGCTGAAAAAGCTGCCCTGCTTGCAAAATGCGACTTAACTTCTGAGTTAGTAGGTGAATTCCCAGAACTTCAAGGCATCGCGGGTACTTACTACGCACGTCTTGAAGGTGAAAATGATGAAGTGGCTGAATCTTTAGGTGAGCAATATTTACCTAAATTCGCGGGTGACGTTCTGCCTAAAACCAAAACGGGTACAACGATTGCCCTTGCGGATCGTCTAGATACTTTAACTGGTATTTTCGGTATTGGTCAGGCACCTACAGGTTCTAAAGACCCATTTGCGCTACGTCGTTCTGCCATTGGTATCCTGCGTCTAGTGACTGAAAATGAACTTGATGTATCTATCGAAGACCTGATCAAGCTAGCCTTGGCTGCTTATGGCGATGTATTAAAAGATCACGACAAGACTTTGGCAGATGCTGTTGCATTCCTTGAAGGTCGTTACCGTGCGAAATACGAAGACCAAGGCGTTGCAGTAGATGTGATTCAAGCCGTTCAAGCTTTATCACCAAAATCTCCACTAGATTTTGATAAACGTGTGAATGCGGTAAATCACTTCCGTGCCTTGCCTGAAGCGGCTGCATTGGCTGCTGCAAACAAGCGTGTTGCCAACATTTTAGCCAAAGAAACCGCGCCTGAAGGTACTGTCGTTGAAGTAAACTTGGTAGAAGATGCAGAAAAAGCATTATTCGCTGAACTTGCAAAAATCACACCTGTGGTTGAGCCATTATTGGCAGCAAAAGACTACACCACTGCACTTTCTCAATTGGCTGCATTACGTGCGCCTATTGATGCCTTCTTTGACAGTGTCATGGTGATGGCAGATGATGCTGAGTTGAAAGCCAACCGCTTACGTTTACTCGCGCAGTTACGTGATTTATTTACACGTGTTGCAGATGTAAGTGTGTTGCAGCACTAAAGTCTTAATTACTTGTAAATTAAAAGAAACCCCGCTATAAATTAGTGGGGTTTTATTTATGTGGGTAAAAATGAGTAAGTTAGAAAAGGGTGAAATAGCTCTATTTAAATATAATAAATTAAGATTTTCTTTTGCAAATTTAAACGCTGGTGATCAACAAATATTAACTAGTGATCCATGGTCGTTAATTAACTCACATCTCCAACAAAAAATATCAAAAAGCCGTGGTGAAAATAAAGTTTTCTCGAACGTGCATTATATTTTTCTTCTCTTGCAGAGTCCTTTTACAAAGCAGCTAATAGTGTCTTACTGCCTACAAGAGCCACTCTTTTATACTATGGAATGCTCAACTTAGTTAAATGCTTCCTTTCTTATAACAAAATTGAGCTTGAAACAGTTCATGAGCATCATGGCTTAAACTTACCTCTTGGCACTGAAGGAGTAATTCAGGTAAAACCTAAAACCAATGAAGGCGTGAACATATTTGCTATATTTTCAGAAATACTTGGTAAAAAAATTAATCACCCATTAAACATAAACTTTCGTCAAGCTGTAACAAATATTCCTGAAATTCACAGCCTCTGTCATAGCTTAAACTTAATAAATAAAAGAAAACTTTTACCCATTAATGTAGAGATTCTAACCAATTCAGAACACAATAAATTATTTACTGAAGTGATAATTGATAATGAACAAAAAACAAAAGTGGATATAACTAAGTTTCTCAAGGAGAAACGACTTAATTATTTTAAAGATGGATTCCCTCGTGAAGGAAAAATTGTATATAGATCGTAAGCGTCCGCTGAATCCCATACCTATTTTTTAATTCGATTTAGGTTTCCAGCAGTGCGGCAGCAATTCTTCAATTTGGGTCACTTTGTGTGTCGGTAACCTTTTCAGCACATCACTTAAATAGG
>NZ_VPBU01000023.1:0-43722 GCF_013418565.1 Acinetobacter sp. YH12135 | reverse complement strand
CAGCGTAATCTTTCGCTTCACCACCAAACTTACGTGCACATACTGTAGCAATCGCAGCTGTTAAAGTTGTTTTACCATGGTCAACGTGACCGATTGTGCCCACGTTAACGTGTGGCTTATTACGTTCGAACTTAGCCTTAGCCATGAGATCTTCCTTTTTAAAACAACTCATGGAGGATCACTCCATGAGCATTAGGTTTTTTAACTATGAATTAGTTTGCGCTTATAGTAATCGAAAGATTACTCGTCGTCACCTTTTTTACCACCAGACTGGAATTTAGCAATGATGCCATCTGCCACGTTACGTGGAGTTTCAGCATATTTAGCAAATTCCATAGAGTAAGTCGCACGACCTTGAGACATAGAACGCATGTGTGTTGCGTAACCAAACATCTCTGCAAGTGGAACTTCTGCACGAATTGCTTTAGTACCACCAGGTAAGTCGTCCATACCTTGAACCATACCACGACGACGGTTTAAGTCACCCATGATATCGCCCATGTAGTCTTCTGGAGTTTCTACTTCAACTTTCATGATTGGCTCAAGAAGAACAGGATCTGCTTTCATGAAACCGTCACGGAATGCGTAAGAACCCGCCATTTTGAACGATAATTCGTCAGAGTCGACATCGTGGTAAGAACCGTCGAATAATGTCGCTTTAATGCCTACAACTGGGTAACCAGCCAAGACACCATTCTTCATACGTTCTTGGATACCTTTGTCTACTGCACCGAAGAATTCTTTAGGTACTACACCACCTACAACTTCTTCAGCGAATTCGTAGTCTTTACCAGCTTCAGGATCAAGCGGCTCTAAACGTACGAATACGTGACCGAATTTACCTTTACCACCAGTTTGACGTACGAATTTACCTTCTTGCTCAATCGTCTTTTTGATCGTTTCGCGGTATGCAACCATTGGTTTACCAATGTTCGCTTCTACGTTGAATTCACGCTTCATACGGTCAACGATGATGTCAAGGTGAAGCTCGCCCATACCCGCAATGATCGTTTGACCAGATTCTTCGTCTGTACGAACGCGGAATGATGGATCTTCTTTCGCCAAGCGACCTAAAGCAACTGACATTTTTTCTTGGTCAGCTTTAGTTTTAGGTTCAACAGCCAATGCAATTACTGGCTCTGGGAATTCCATACGCTCTAGTGTAATTACGTGGTTTTCGTCACATAATGTATCACCAGTGGTTGTATCTTTAAGACCTACACACGCTGCGATGTCACCTGCACGAATTTCTTCGATGTCGTGACGGTCATTTGCGTGCATCTGTACGATACGACCAATACGCTCACGCTTCATTTTCACTGGGTTATAAACCGGGCTACCCGCTTTAAGAACACCAGAGTAAACACGTACGAACGTTAAGTTACCAACGAATTTGTCGTTCATGATTTTGAACGCTAACGCTGCGAAAGGTGCTTCGTCAGACGCTTCACGAGAACCTTCAGTTTCGTCTTTGTCGTCTAAGATACCTTTGATCGCTTCAACGTCAGTTGGTGCAGGTAAGAATTCAATTACTGCGTCCAACATACGTTGAACACCTTTGTTTTTGAATGCAGAACCACACATTGCAGGTTGAATTTCACCCGCTAATGTACGTTGACGTAAACCAGCAACGATTTCTTCTTTAGAAAGTTCGCCATTTTCTAGGTACTTGTCCATGAGTTCTTCTGATGCTTCTGCAGCAGCTTCAACCATGTTCGTACGCCATTCTTCAGCAGTTGCTTGAAGGTCAGCTGGAATCTCACCGTATTCAAACTTCATACCTTGTGAAGCTTCATCCCAGATGATTGACTTCATTTCGATTAAGTCAACAACACCTGTGAATGTGTCTTCTGCGCCCACTGGAACAACGATAGGCACTGGGTTTGCACCCAAGCGAGTTTTCATTTGTTCAACAACGCGGAAGAAGTTTGCACCTGTACGGTCCATTTTGTTCACGAACGCTAAACGAGGTACTTTATATTTGTTTGCTTGACGCCATACAGTTTCAGACTGAGGTTGTACACCACCTACAGCACAGTAAACCATACATGCACCGTCAAGAACACGCATAGAACGCTCAACTTCAATTGTGAAGTCAACGTGTCCTGGGGTGTCAATTACGTTAATACGGTGTTGGTCAAATTGGTTACCCATACCTTTCCAGAAGCATGTTACAGCTGCTGAGGTAATAGTAATACCACGTTCTTGCTCTTGTTCCATCCAGTCAGTTGTTGCTGAACCTTCGTGAGTTTCACCAAGTTTGTGACTTTCACCTGTATAGAACAAAATACGTTCTGAAGTTGTTGTTTTACCCGCATCGATGTGCGCAGAGATACCAATGTTACGGTAACGAGAAATTGGGGTTTGACGTGCCATGATTTCTAGCATTCCTAAATTTTGTTGTTTAAAACAGGACGCTTTAAGCTGCCTAGCAACTTAAAGCGATTTGATGACAATTCAGTGACAACCGATTCATCACCCTCCTGATTAGGGCCTGTTTTATCCGCTTAGAAACGGTAGTGAGAGAAGGCTTTGTTGGCTTCAGCCATACGGTGCACATCTTCACGTTTTTTGATCGCTGCGCCTTTACCTTCAGATGCATCAAGCAACTCGCCAGCAAGACGTAACGCCATAGTTTTTTCAGAACGCTTAGCAGCAGCATCTACCAACCAACGCATCGCTAAAGCAGTACGACGGGATGGGCGTACTTCCATAGGAACTTGATAAGTAGCACCACCAACACGGCGTGCTTTTACTTCGACCATTGGACGAACTTTTTCAAGCGTAGCTTCAAAAAATTCAACTGGGTCTACTTTAGATTTTTCTTGAACGCGGTCTAAAGCACCGTAAACGATACTTTCAGCAATAGATTTTTTACCATCTTGCATTACGTGGTTCATGAATTTAGCGATTGTTTGGCTGCTGAATTTAGGATCCGGAAGGATTTCACGAGCAGCGACTACGCGACGTCTTGGCATTTTAAACTACCTATAAATATGACACTTCAGGGTGATCCAGCCGTAGCACAAAGTGTCGTGTGCATTTCGCTGGCCTTACTACACGTCGCTTGAATTTCACAAAATTAAATGCAGAAATCAGACAAGCGAGACGATAAAGGATTGCAGTTCTACGAACTAATCTACGAACTAAGAGTTTAATCTTTAGAAGATTATTTCTTAGGACGTTTAGCACCGTATTTAGAACGTGACTGGTTACGATCTTTCACGCCAGCACAGTCTAAAGAACCACGAACGGTATGGTAACGTACACCTGGTAAGTCTTTAACACGACCACCACGGATAAGAACAACACTGTGCTCTTGTAGGTTGTGACCTTCACCACCGATGTAGCTAGAAACTTCAAAACCTGAAGTTAAGCGAACACGGCAAACTTTACGCATTGCTGAGTTAGGTTTTTTAGGTGTAGTTGTGTAAACACGTGTACAAACACCACGACGTTGTGGACAAGCCTTCAACGCAGGAACTTTTGATTTTTCAACCAAAGTCGTACGACCCTTACGGATCAACTGATTTGTTGTTGCCATGTGGCAATTCTCCCGTTAATAAAAAGCCCCAAAAACATACTACTTTTTGAGGGCATGCAATTGTAAGCGAAGATAGAAAAATGGTCAATATTTCATAGGCAGTTAAAATACCAACCAAATTTCTACTTATCACTTGTTTTTATTCAGCTTTTGGCTTGCGAGCACTTGTACGAGTTCTCGGCTTTTTTGTAACCTGCTTTGCAGTTTCTTTGCTTGATGTTACTGGATTTTCCGAAACAGTTTCAGCCACTTGAGTTGAATCTTCCACTGGCTCCAAAGCATCTTCCAGCCTATATTCATCAATTTCTTCTGCAGGTACAGCAGGTTTTTGCGGTGCAACTTCAGCATGTGGCTCTAGCATTTGATCTGCCAATTCTTCTAGACCTTGCTGAATATTTTCATCGAGTTGTGCTGCAGTTGTTTCCACTTTGTTCGATTTTTTCTGCACTTTTACCGTTCTGATACTTTCATGGTCTGATACGGTTTGCAGCAAAGCATCTGACGGCGCAGATTCTGCTCTCTCTTGCCCCTCTACTAATGCATCTTGCTCTGCATGTTTGGCTTCATTGCCCTTCAACTGCTCTAAGAGTTTAGGCGCAGCCTGTGCCAGCAATTCCAACGATTTTTCATACGCATGAATGGCAGATAAATTGCTGTCTTTATGCTGAATTAAATAGCTACGGGCATTGGAAAATACTTGCTGTGCCTTGTGATGCACATCTTCCACTAATTTCCAGCTATATACCGCACTCACCGATGCGGTTGCTACAGGCGTGAGTTTATTCAACATGGAAAACTTAGGTACATGATTCAACCACGGCCATTTGACTTGACCTTGCTCATTTAAGAAGTATTTCTTTAATACCTCATAATCATTGCTTGAACCGAGCATATTTTGCAATTGATGCACATCATGAGTTTGCAGCATATTAGATAAGGTTTTTAGCCCCATCAACACTGCTTGCTTTTCTGCAATGACGCCTAAATCAATTTGTTTAAAAATAAACTGAACAATTTCTTGCTCAGTGTCTTTATTCAGTTCAAAACCGTAGGCACGCCCAACCTGATAAATGGTACGTAAAGACATCACAATAGATGCAGGCACATCAATGGTTGAACCGATTACTCCTGTTGCACCTGTCAATGCGCCTTGCAGTGATGCAATCCATTTATTTTGTTCTGCAAGTGCCTGACTAATTCGTTTAGAACGATCTACATCTTGAGTCAATTCTTCTAAATCGCGCACACCTGCTTGATCAAGCACATCATCAACAGAGCTAATATTGGAGGTAAAACTATTCAGCTGATCAAATAAATAATCTGAAATTTTGTCGGAAAAATCGGGCGACACAAAACTCGCTACCTGATTGACGCGATTATAGTGACGTCCTAAAAGCTGACGTGAAACTTGTGGCACATGCTGTCTGAGCATGTGTTGAGGATTGTCATACTGACGCGCTTGAAAAGCACTAAAACTACGTGCCTGACCTTCAATAATTTGCCCTGATTTTGCACTGTGCTCATCCTTCGCTACAGTACCCGGTGCAACTTGCTGCAATACATGGATGCCTGTACTGCTGAGCTTTTTAGCCACCCCAATCGCATTCGAGAAGAATCCGCTTGATTGTTTATTCTTGGAATCTGACATTCTTACTCCTCATTTTTAATTTCTATGATTTATGGGTAGATACTAGGTGTAGTCTAAGTTTATCTCAATATGATTGTGTATCTTTTGGTTGGCTTCCTGCATCTCATTTACCGCTTCGCTGCGGTTTGATCTTCCCTGCAAAGTGGCATCATATTTGCCATAAGAATTCAAAATTCTTTCTGCTATTATGAACGCAATTGTAAGACATGAGTCACACCGTATCAGCGATTGCTTGGCAGTCACGGTGTTCGGCTCAACATTATCACCATAAAAGGGATCTGTAGATGAAACGTGTTGTAATCACCGGCATGGGCATTAACTCGTGCATTGGTAATACTTTAGAAGCTGTGACTCATTCTTTACAAAACGGTATTTCTGGGACACGTTCCAACCCAACTTATGCTGAACTTAATTTTAAAAGCCACGTAAGTGCAGCAGCAGAACAAAACTTTAACCACATTGACCGTAAATTAAAACGCTTTATGGGCGTGTGTGCGATGTACGCTTACAACGCTGCAGTAGATGCCATTGAACATGCGGGCTTAAAGCAAGAAGATTTAGCAGGCAACCCACGTTACGGTATCGCGGGTGGTTCAGGCGGTAACTCAACTGCATCTGTTGCAGAAATGATTGAGCTACTTGAAGAAAAAGGCGCACGTAAAATTGGCCCGTTCTTCGTACCACGTAACATGTCGAACACCATTACGGCAAACTTGGGTGTTGCGTTCAAATTACAAGGTATCGCGCACTCAATTACCAGTGCATGCGCAACTTCTGCCGATGCAATTGGTTATGCCTACAACCTAATTCAATTGGGTAAACAAGATTTAATGCTTGCAGGTGGCGGTGAAGAAGATCACTGGTCACAAAGCTTATTGTTTGATGCGATGGGTGCTTTGTGTTCTAAATACAACGACACACCAGAAACAGCATCTCGTCCGTACTCTGCAGACCGTGATGGTTTCGTCATTGCAGGTGGTGGTGGTTTCGTGGTTCTTGAATCACTTGAACACGCACAAGCACGTGGTGCAAATATTTTAGCTGAAGTGGTTGCGTATGCTGCAAACTCTGACGGTGCAGACATGGTTGCACCAAGCGGTGAAGGTGCAACACGTTGTATCTTGATGGCTTTAGACGAAGCGAAACAACACGGTGTAGACGCAATTGACTATGTGAACACACATGGTACTTCTACTCCAGCAGGCGACGTGACTGAATTGAAAGCCATGGAACGTGCGTTTGGTGAAGGTAAAGTGCCTGCTCTTAGCTCAACGAAGTCAATGACTGGTCACAGCTTGGGTGCTGCAGGCGTTCAAGAAGCAATTTATTCTGTCTTGATGATGCAAAACGACTTCATTGCACCAAACATCAACGTCACTGAACTTGATGAAGGCGCGAAAGCATTTGATATCGTACTTGAAAAACGCGACACAAAATTGAATACTGTGATGAGTAACAGTTTTGGTTTTGGCGGTGTAAATGCCTGCCTTATTTTCAAGAAGTGGGATGAATAATCTCCTATAGGATAGTCGATGGATGCACCTTCTGATGCTTTTTTATGGGTAAAAGCATTACATATTATTGCCGTGGTTTGCTGGTTCGCTGCATTGTTCTACTTACCACGTTTATATGTTTACCATGCCATGAGTGAAGATACACTGAGCCATCAGCGTTTTGAAATCATGGAGCGCAAGTTGTACCGAGGGATTATGTGGCCGTCTATGATTGCCACCCTCATCACGGCACACTTTTTGGTAGATTGGGGCGATGCGACCCGCAATTACCACGATGCGTTATGGTTTTACCTGAAAGTAGCATTGGTCGGTTTATTGGTGATTTACCATTTGGTTTGTGGCTATTACCGCCAAAAACTGATTGGCAATGCGCATTATAAATCACACAAGTTCTGGCGATTCTTCAATGAAATGCCGACTGTGCTGCTATTAGCGATTGTAATTTTAGTCGTGGTAAAACCACAGTTCTAAAATTTGAAACGCCAAGTATCCTGACATCTCAACCTGATTCGGTTGTAAAAAAACCTCAGTGCAAAGAACTGAGGTTTTTTTATGGGTGACAACTAAAAACAGCACTTATGCTTTAATTCAACGTATTTGTGAGTAAGGCTGAAAGCCCAATGCCGCTGCTTGTTTCTGCTGAGATTGAGGAATCGTGACAATAGCAATTTTTCCATCTGCACCACCACAGACCTGTGCATACATCCGCCCATCTGAACCTACACTGGCCCGCTTCACCTGAATCTGTGCTTGCTGTAAACGCTGAACAATTTCCGTAAGGGTTAAACCTGAATCTGGCTCACACTGTCGATGTTGCAATGATGTGTACATTTCGACCTGCGCAGTAGGTGTTGTGGATGTAGCAGCATGATTGGCACATGCAGTCATCAGTATTGAAACCGCTACTACTGCAATAGATTGACTAAATATCTTCATCACATACCCTCTTTCAATATTAAAATTAAATATTCAAATTAAATATTGAAGCACGATCTTTGCAATAACACTGCGCTAGAAATGCAAACAGATGTAAGCATCTCGCTCATCCAGATAACTGTTCAAGCACCGACAAAATTTGCGCAAAACACTGAATTCTATGTTTTGGTGCAGCCAAGTCTAACTCCTGAGCCGAACCATAGCCGTATTCGACTGCAACACAATCGACTCCATTGGCTCGTGCACCTAAAATATCGTGTTCACGATCTCCAATCATTAAACATTGTTCAGGTTGCAATTGTTCTTGCTGCAAAATATAGGCAATTAAATCCGCTTTATTGGTACGCTCACCATTTAGTTCGCTACCGTAGGGATATTCAAAATATTGCAATAAATCGAAGTGATCTAAAATTTGGCGTGCATAAATTTCAGGTTTGGCTGTTGCTAAAAACAGTCGATAGCCTTGCTGTTTTAAATCTGCCAATGTTGCAGCAACATCTTCAAAGACATGATTTTCAAATAAGCCTGTTGCAGCAAAACGCTCTCGATAGCCTGCTAAGGCTTGCTCTGCCAATACGTCATGCACATCTACATGAAGTAATTTTGCCAAAGAGGCTTTTAAGGGCGGCCCGATAATCCAATCAATATTTTCCGTATCTGCAATAGGATGTCCAACCTTAGCCAAACCATAACGCGCAGAAGCGGTAATGCCCTCTTTCGGGTCGGTCAGCGTGCCATCTAAATCAATTAAAAGGTTCTTTATCACAATGTCAGCCTATGTGCCTAAATGACTATCGAGTGTTACTCCAAAGTTGCCTATACTAACGTAAATAGAAGCAATTAAGGATATGTGTGTGCGACCAACAGTACTATGTTTTTCTGGTTTAGACCCTTCGGGTGGCGCTGGTTTACAGGCTGATATTGAAGCCGTTGGCAATAGCGGTGCACATGCAGCGATTGCCTGCACAGCACTGACCATTCAAAACTCTCAGCAAGTATTTGGCTTTAAAGCAACGTCTAAAGAATTGTTATTGGCGCAAGCCAATGCGGTGGTGAATGATTTGCCCATTAAAGTTGTAAAGTCGGGCATGTTGGGCACCACTGACAATATTGCAGCGCTGGCAGATTTTTTACGTGCACATCCTGATTATTTATATGTGCTTGACCCTGTTTTGGTTGCCAATAGTGGTGGTTCTTTAGGTAATCAAGCGACTTTGGTTCAGGCATTTGTCGAGTTGATTCCACTGGCGACTTTAATCACGCCAAATACTGTGGAATTACGTGCCTTAACGGGTGAAGATGATTTAGAACGCGCAACAGCTAAATTATTTGCAATGGGCGCGCAGGCCGTTTTGGTCAAAGGTGGGCATGAAGATACCCCTGATCATATTCGTAATGCACTGTATATTAACAATGAAATGGTTTCAGAAACCCGCTGTCCACGGCTTGAAGGTGAATATCACGGTTCAGGCTGTTCATTGGCGAGCTTTATTGCAGGGCGCTTGGCAATGGGAGATCAACTGAAACAAGCGGTACAACATGCTGAAACTTGGTTGTTTGGTGTGCTTAAATATGCGGAAACGCCTGTACCGAACGGACAGAAAATTCCGAAAAGGTTTTAGTGCTTATCGTTCAACTCCTTCAAACCCTGATCACCTTGTATCAGGGTTTTTCATTGCAACTTTTTAACGTTCGTGCCGTTGTTTCAAATTTTCGACATGTTGACGATTGGTTTTCCAAGACTTATCAAGTAGTTCTTTTTCAATTCTCAGCTGAATACGTTTCAGTTTCATCGGTGAAATGACTTCATGCCGAAAACCTTTGACATACTCAACCCATGCACTGCCTTTAAAAACATTGTTGGGCAAAGAGGTCTTAAACTCACAGTCTGGCATAAATACAATCACAGAATGCAGATATTCAGGCTCGACAATATCGCTCAATACTGATTCCAAAACTTTTATATGCTTATAGTTCTGATAGATAGGATTTTGAAACTTGTAGGTCTTTTTATAAATTTTTTGTGTCCATACTTTTTGGCGTTCTCCACCAAAAATCCAGCCTTTATAGTTTTTTGTTTCAATCACAAAAACCCCAAAAGGACTCAATAAAATATGATCTATTTGAGTTGTTCCTGCGAACTCATCAGGCAAAGTTACATCATTCAACAAGATATAACGTTCATCTAAATACAACTTCACATGCGTACTTACTGCGAGTTCCCCCACCTTTCCCTTTAGAAAAGGTTTGAAAATTTTGATAAGCCCTACACCTGCAACAAGCAGAATAAGCCACCAAAACTGCAACAATAATGTTTTTAACATTTCCCCTGCTCTATTTTATTTTGATCAAAATTGTTGTTGAATCTCAGTCATTTAAACTTTTGAAGTTGAAGATTCTAACTTTAACAAAATCGCTTTATTATCCAACCCGCCTGCAAAGCCCACCAATTTTCCACTTGCACCCACCACCCGATGACACGGTGCAATAATCGAAATTGGATTTTTGCCATTTGCCGCCCCTACGGCACGCATCGCATTCTCACTACCAACTTGTTCGGCAATTTGCTTATAACTACGAGTTTCCCCAAAAGGAATGCTTAATAACGCCTGCCAGACTTTCTTCTGAAATTCAGTGCCTTCAAAATCAAGAGGCACATCAAATTGCTGACGCTGACCTGCAAAATACTCTTGGAGTTGCTGCTGAGTTTTGAGCAAAATTGGATGATCATCTTGTCGAACTAAACTGGCTAAACGTACCCGTTTATGATCTTCGTTATCCCACATTACCGCAACCAATGCGTGATCGTGAGCCACCAATTTAAGCACGCCTACAGGAGTGTCCATTTCAGTAAATGCCAATTGCATTATTTTTCTCCTCAAGCAGGTTGGGTATCAGGTCATCCTGTTTTTAACTCAAACCGATCTGTTATTGAGCACACACTAAAAGACTGCATTCCAAGTTAGCTGGATGAAATTTTCATAAGCACCAAACCTGAAATAATCAGAACTGCAGCCAACATACGCATAGCACTGGCAGGTTCGCCTAAAACAAAAATACCGACTAAAAATGAACCGACTGCGCCTATACCTGTCCAAATCGTATAAGCCGTGCCTAATGGCAAAGTACGCATGGCATAGGCCAAAAGCGCAAAACTTAAAATCATAAAAAAGATAGTCACGATACTGGGCGTTAATTTACTAAAGCCGTCAGACAACTTCATGGAGTATGCCCAAACCACTTCAAAAATACCCGCCAATATCAACATCATCCAGGCCATAACGCCCTCCTTCAATAGCATGAAATCAGGCCGTCCTGAAGATTTTTCTTGTCGAGTGTTCAGTCACTTTGACTATTTCTAAAAACCCAAACAAGGGAGGTCGTTCCTCCTGTTGCAATTTAAGCCACCGCGCAGCGATGATCCGTCTATTTTAAACTTAAAATTTTGCGCGCACCATTCAATACAAACATGGCCACAACTAAGCCAATAATCAGGTCTGGATAATTCGACCCTGTCAGCATCACCAAACCGCCCGCGATAATCACACCTAAATTCACAATCACATCATTGGCGGAAAAAATATAACTGGCTTGCATGTGGGTTCCACCATCTTTATGCCCTGAAATTAGCCATAAACAGGTGACGTTTGCCAGCAATGCCACAGCACCAATGACCA
Source organism: Acinetobacter sp. YH12135 (assembly GCF_013418565.1). Classification (NCBI taxonomy): domain Bacteria; kingdom Pseudomonadati; phylum Pseudomonadota; class Gammaproteobacteria; order Moraxellales; family Moraxellaceae; genus Acinetobacter; species Acinetobacter sp. YH12135. The sequence goes on along the minus strand of NZ_VPBU01000023.1, from coordinate 32,403 downwards.
TCATCAACATGGATTCAGGCTCACTGCCTAAGAAGAAACGGCGCAGGACATCAAAGATAACCAGTGCAGCCAAACCCAGTTGTACCCAACCAGACAAATGTGCAGCTTTGAGCTGTTTCTTGGCGGATTGACCCACGACAAATAAAGCCAAACCATACACGGCGGCATCGGCAAACATATCTAAGGAGTCAGCAATTAACCCAGTCGAAGATGCAATTAAACCTGCAATTAATTCCACCAAAAACATAGCGGCATTAATACCAAGCAAGGCATATAGCACTTTTTGTTGTGCAGCGCTGTTAGATACAGGCAGTTCAGTTTGTGTATTGGCTTCAGTCTGTTGCAACACAGCACCCAAACCCAATGCTTCTAATTTATGGGTAATTTCTGTGGCAGATTGGTTGCTGTGATAAACCTTTAAAAGTCGTGCAGGTGAATCAAAAGACAAGGCTGCAATATCATTATGATCTGCCAAAGCAATCCGCACCATTTGTTCTTCTGCGCCACAATCCATTTTAGGAATATGGTATGCACTCACCCACGGACTCAAAAGTTCCGAATCCAAAATTGTTGCTTTATCTGCCTTGGCAGTCGTTGCAGATGTACAGCTATTTTGATCAGCACAGCTTTTTTCTGTATCGCAAGACGAACCACAGCCTGTATCGCCACATGACTTGGAGTGTGTAGGCGCAGTTGCACAAGGCTGGTTTACATTTTTTTGCGTATCACAACCACAGCCAGTATTGTTTAGATTTTGGTTTTCTAAGTTTTTATCTTGATTCGATTGAGGATCTTGAGTTGATGAAGACATACGCCACACCCAAAAATACAATAGGCTCAGTATAAACCAAGCCTATGTATTTAGGGACAATCTATTCTATTTAGAAGCAGCAACGATCCATTGACTTAATCATTGATAAATACCCCTAATCATTAAAACCTGAAACGCAAGCCTATCGCATATAAGCCGCTCTGCTCGGAATCGGTTGCAGACTGCCAATCAGTGTGTTGATCACCTTTCGTATACTCATAACCTGCACTGATATACGGCATGATGTTCTTGCTGATTTCATAACGCATTTCCACACCCACAGCTGCGCGGTTGAGTCCTGTTTTTTTCGCATATTTGGCATCATCCTGCAGAATAACATCTACATCTAAATAAGGCTGTGCGATCAATTTCTGAGTCAATAACAGATCCCGTGTGGTTTCCAAACTCAAAGCCGCATATTGATCCTCACCCAAATAAAAATAAGCATCGGTTTCAAAAAAATATGGAGCTAAACCATGTAAGCCAAACACAGCGTCAAACTTATCTTCTCGGTCTGTTTGATGCTCTTGCTGATTCACTTCGTGTCGATAACGCACACCTGCTTGCACATCCCAAAAATCTGAAATCATACGACTGTATAACAACTTGGCATCATATTCAGTCGCTTGTGACTCTTGCTTATCGCTATGAATTTTCACAAACAACTTGTTTTCATCAGTTCCGATACGAGTTTGTAATTTAGATTTGAGCACTCCCTCGGCATGATCATTCACTTGCCATTGCGTATCTAAAGTGCTCACCGCGTACACCTGCGCACCATGTTCTTTACGATGATCGTGTGACTGCGACTCTTGCACGGACGAATCGGATTGATGCGATTGATGCGATTGATGCGATTGATGCGATTGATGCGATTGATGCGATTGATGCGATTGATGCGATTGATGCGATTGAGTATCAGCCTGAGCTGCAATTGTTGCAATCTCTGCTGAACTGGCATGTGCACTATGCACCTCTGTCGCTGCTAGCCCAACTGTACTGATGCAGCAGACAGAAATACTTAAAACTGTTTTCGCAAAAAGATTAATGTTGTGCATGTGCTGCTCCTTTTTGCGCTGTCGCTGAAGGGGTTTGAGTGGCTTGAATTGCTGTGGTTGAAAGCGGTTCATTTTCACTCACCTGCGCTACAATCAATTTATTCATCATTCCCGCGCTCATGTGATAGAGCAAATGACAATGTATTGCCCATTCACCTAATTCATCTGCAGTAAGCAGTGCAGTTACAGTTTGACCTGGCGGCACAATTAAGGTGTGTTTATTCGGCATTTCTGCTGCCGTTTGACCATTTTCCAACTGCATAAACATGCCATGTAAATGCATTGGATGTGCCATCATGCTGTCATTGATAAATTTAATCCGAATACGCTCACCATATTTCACCTTGAGTGGTGTGGCATCACTAAATTTCTTACCGTTGATTGTCCAGATATAACGCTCCATCGTACCGCCTAAACGCACGACCAATTCACTGCTTGGTTCACGTGTATCTGCTTGTGGCTGCAGCGATTTCAAATCTTCATAGTGCAAGGCTTTATGCCCCGCGGGTGTAGAAGCATTTGCCCATCCATATACCACCGCATTTTTGTGTTCTGTTGAAGGCATGCCATGTTGTGTATGCGTATTTTCAGACATTGTTGCATGGTTCATCTTGGAATGATCCATTTCCGACATTACCGCATGATTCATCTTGGAATGATCCATTTCTGACATCGCTACATGGTTCATCTTGGAATGATCCATTTCCGACATCGCTGCATGATTCATCTTGGAATGATCCATCTCCGACATTGCTGCATGGTTCATCTTGGAATGATCCATTTCCGACATCGCTGCATGGTTCATCTTGGAATGATCCATATCCGACATCGCTGCATGGTTCATTTTGGAATGATCCATTTCAGACATCGCTGCATGATTCATTTTTGGGTGATCCATTTCAGACATCGTTGCATGGTTCATCTTGGAATGATCATCGCCTGAATGCTCTGTAGCATGCCCCATATCTTGCATGGTGAGTAAAGCACGCGGGCGCGCTGCAGGGAGCTGTAGATTTGATGTTGCAGAATGAAGTTCACTCTGCAAGCTACCCACAGCAAAACCTGAGCGGTCTATTGATTCCGCTTCAATTTGATAATGCGCTGCTTGAGGTTCAACAATCACATCGTAGGTTTCTGCAGTGCCGATACGAAATTCATCCACAGTAACAGGTTTGACTGGCTGACCATCGGCACTGACCACTGTCATTTTTAAGTTTGGAATCCGCACATCATAAAACGACATGGCAGAGGCATTGATAAAACGTAAACGCACTTTTTCATTTGGCTTAAATACACCTGTCCAGTTCTGTTCAGGTGTCTTGCCATTCATTAAAAAAGTATAGCCTGTGACATCGGAAAGGTCGGTTTTCAGCATGCGCATCTGATTCCACATTTTGCGGTCTGACCATGTGGCTTTTAGCCCATCACGCTGTACTTGACGCCAAACATCACCTAAGGTTTCACGCTGATTTTGATAAAACTCGGCTGAAATTTTTAAATCTTTCTGAATTTGATTGCTAGATTTTTCATGAAAATCTGACAGCATCACCACATAATCACGATCTGTGTATTCATGTGCGTTTACGGCTGGCTTGGCTTTAGGATGAATCACCAAAGAGCCGTATAGACCATCTTGTTCCTGACCTTTGGAATGTGCGTGATACCAATAGGTACCACTTTGACGTACTTTAAATTGATAAACAAAATGTCCTTGTGGCTTAATCCCTTGAAAACCATTAAATCCAGGCACACCATCCATCAAACCGGGCAACAATAAACCATGCCAGTGAATAGATGAGTCCTGATTTTTTAATTGATTATTAACGTGAATTACCGCCTCATCGCCTTCTTCAAATTCGAGTGCAGGCGCGGGAAATTGTCCATTGACTGTAATACGTTGAACAGGTTTTCCCGTGATATTGACCGTTTGTTCTGCAATGGTCAGGTGATATTCCTTGACCGCAGCAAATGCAGAACTCGAACACAATGCACAGACTGTTAAAAACAGCGCAGGCTGATAAAATTTAGACATGACTTAATCCTTAAAATAAAACGTAAAGGTGTTTTGAATTCAGGATTAAGCTTTGGGTGGACGTAAAATTTGCTGCCAATGCCCAAGTAAATGTTGAGCTTGATAAGCAGGCAATAGAATATTGACCGATGTAAATGCTATAGGTTGAATCAGTTCAGGGACTTGCACATTCAACACACTGTTTAAGCTTTGACAATGCAACTGCGCACAGTCCTGACAATTCGTCTTTGCAGTAGAAAAATCAGCCGAGCCATAACAATCTGCCGCATTTAAATCGGTATCCGTTGCGGATGTGTGCTGACTGAGATGATGGTTGGCCTTGGCATCATGCCCAGATATATGCTGCTTGGTTTCAGGATACGTTTGTAAAGCTGTGGTATGACAATCTGGTAAAGATGTCATTTCACTCGCTGCGGTTGCAGAATGTCGAATCTCAGACCCTGCTGCCTGATTTGACATCATCCAATCATGTGCAGGTTTTACCGCAGCACTAACAATACCACTCCACCCTATGACAAATGCCATCAGGACAACAAACCACATTTGATTGTAGGGTTGAGTCAGCACTAAATAAATTCCTGAGTATGAAAGATGCAGACCTGAACTTGCACAAGAATTGAACATTTTTGCCAAGTACAATCCACAATCTGCAATGCACTCAATATAATTCAAGCCCCACTTATACACAATATCTTCTGCATTGAAAAACAGAGTGAATCCGTGCGATTTAAAAGCCAACTAAAACAATCAAGTTATATATTAAGCAACTTATTTTTATAATTAACTGAGTAAATACTCAATAAATTCAGTGTATTTAAAATAAACAAAAAGGATTCGACTGAATCCTTTTTATACTTATTTTGTATAAGTCATAAACAATTGATGTACAAATGTTTATAAATTAATCGGCTTATCCATAGTGTTATCAACATAGATATCCATACGGTTATCTACAAAGTTATCCACAGCATAAGCACTTGTGATTGTAGAAATTTATACTTCGACTGCGCCAACTTTTGCCAATTCAGCACGCATTTCATCAATCACCGTTTTATAGTCTGGCTTGCCAAAAATTGCTGAGCCTGCAACAAACATATCTGCGCCCGCTTCTGCAATTTCACGAATATTGGCAGGTCCCACACCACCATCGACTTCTAAACGGATATCACGACCTGAAGCATCAATAATTTGACGTGCCTGACGTAATTTCTCTAAAGTCATTGGAATGAATTTTTGCCCACCAAAACCAGGGTTCACACTCATGAGTAAAATCTGATCAACTTTATCAAGTACATAATCTAAATAATGCAGCGGTGTAGCAGGGTTAAAGACCAAACCCGCTTTTGCCCCACCCGATTTAATCAGTTGCAATGAACGGTCAATATGCTCTGAAGCTTCAGGATGGAACGTGATAATGTCTGCGCCCGCTTCTAGAAAATCACCAATCATGCGGTCTACAGGTTTTACCATTAAGTGCACATCAATTGGTGCAGTAATACCATAGTTTTTCAATGCCTTACATACACCTGCACCGAAAGTTAAATTCGGTACATAGTGATTATCCATCACATCAAAATGCACCACATCGGCACCTGCCTGAAGTACATTTTCCACTTCTTCGCCTAGACGAGCAAAATCTGCAGATAAAATAGACGGCGCAATTAAATAAGGCTTGGACATGGGAGAACCTAGCTAAATATTGGGATTGTGGCGCATTATAGCAAAGACTGCTTGGTGTGGTGGATTCTGTTACGATTGGATCATTCAGTTCGATGATTCAGGTCGATCAGCCAATTTGATAATTCTATCTCCGCAACGCTCTGTTGCAGCACTCCACTGTTCTTTCAGTCTGGCTTTGTATAGTAAAGGTCTTTACTCATTTGAACAAAATGCTGGTTTCAACAGATGATGAACAGTTCTGCCCATATTCAAACAACGCAAGCAAGCCGTATTGCCAAGCGTCTACTCAACCACTGGAAACATAAATTTGACGTTGCAGAAAGCGCAACCCAATACCAAATTATGATGCCAACAAGTGCCACAATTCTACTTATACCCCAAACACATGAGCTTGTAGTTGAAATTCAGGTAAAAAATACTGAAACAGATTTAAGTTACCTCGAACAAGTCGTGCTTGATCATTTAAGTCGTATGGGACAAACAGAATTGAGCGCGGTTTGGCAACGGTACTAACTGTTTCATGTTAAGGCGCTAAACGCTGCGTTTGTTCAAAATCCTTAACCGCTTGAATACGTTTTTGTGTTGCAGGATGGCTTTGTAAAAAATCCAAAGGGCTTTTGGCGGTGTCTTCACCTGCATCTTCTGCCAAACGCTCCAGAAAATGGGCAAAATGAATGGTTGGAATGCCCTGAGCATGCATCGTATTTAAAGCATAATAATCTGCTTCAGATTCAAAATTACGTGAATAATTTGCCCCCACGAGCGCCACAGGCAAGGTCGAAACTAAATCTGTACCATCTCCTGTAATCGCGAGCAAAATAATACTAAACCCTAAGCTCGATAAAGCCTGTTGCAAGCTGTGTCGTTCTACCAAATGCCCTTGTTCATGTGCCAACACGCCAATGATTTCCTGATCATTCTCCGCCAATTCCACCAATTCATCGGTCAAAATAATGGTGTTATTCGGAATTGCCAGAGCATTCGCGCCTAAGCGATCACCTTGTCGAAACAGCACTTTGGCAGGTGTATCTCCTGCAATAAGCTGTCGATAATCTGTTAGAATTTTCTGCTGACGCGCTGCGGGCAGTTGGCTTGGCGCTGTCATGTCTAAGATATAACGCTCTGCTTCATCACCAATTTGCTTTAAGGTATTCGCAGGTAACTGAAAAGCAACGTATTTGGATGCACTTGGGATGCCCCATTGCACTGTGGCAAATACCATCAACAACACAAAAACCAGACTAAATACAATTAGGCTTGGCGTACGTTCCAATTTCCAAATAGAATGCTGCACCTGTTTATTTCGCAGTTGAAACCACTCAGGCAAGGCTTGGGAAAATTCAATACGCGCATCATCTTTAAGTTCAATGACAGGTTGAATTTTACCTAGTGCACCCACCAACATCATGTCTTGATAATGATAACGTCGTTGTTGCTGTAAATTTTCACCGTAGCGGATGAGTACCGACTGAGCATCTACAGGAGAGATTTTGGCAGCCCATGGTTTAGACACTACACCATCATAAAACACTACATCCACGACCTGTGCCGCCATATTCCTCTCCTAGTTTACAGCGATACATCAATATCAAAAATATCACTGATTTCTTCTGCAAGTGCGCTATATTCAGCCTGCAGTTTATTGATCATCAAATCTGGATCATTTTTTAAATGTAGACTTAAAGACTCAACCTGATAGCGATATAAACGAATGGCTGCCCATGGGGTCATTAAACCCAAACTCAGAACTTTCACAATCCAATTGGTCACCACAATCCAAGTATAGTGCCACTGTCCGCAATCGGTCTGAAATTCACTACGACTGATACTGGTATTGTTCCATGTGGTGATAAAAATTCGCGCCGACATTAATGGCCAAATTAAAAACAACCCCAACAGATAAACCGCTACAAATAACCAAACCAACTGCGTAGGATTGCGACTCAACTGTCCTGCCAAAGCCAACATCATCCCGACAGCAAGCAAAATGCCAAAGAACAATAAAATAGGCATATACATCGCGCGCATATAAGCAGGCCAATCTGCTTTCAGCTTAAATTTAAGCTGCCCTGCATATAAATGGTCTAGGCAATAGCGCTTATACATCCACACCAACACAGGAAAAAATAAGCCCAAAGTAAACAAATTAATTACGATACATTTTAAAAATACCCAATAGGCTTCTTTGTTACTGCCTGAAAAATAAAAACGCGCATTGCCAAATTTACTATTTCGCGCCTTAAAACGGATGGTCGCTCGAATCAACCACGGCACAGCCAAATATAAAACCACCACGCCAATAACCATGGCTTTGACTGAATAATTGGAAATCACCGAGATCGCAACATAAATTCCGATGGCAATTAAACGCCCTAATAAAATTTTATGTGGGATGCCCGTGAAATCAAAACGACGTTTGATTAATTCGGTATTGCCATAAAAGTAGCGCAAACGACGTACTTTTGCCCACGGTGCATACAGCCCAAAGGTCACGATCATCAACAAAATATTGACAATCCAAATACCAAAATACTCTGAGGCGCTACCATGAAACTGAAAATGATGAATCCGTCCAAGTAATGGATTCCGTGCGGGTGGCGTTGTCGGTTCCACTGGAAAAAACGGGGAAGATGGCGTTGCTTGTTGTGGTGAATCCCATTCTGAATTGTGCATGTGATGCCTTATTTATTTTATTGTGCGGTCGTTATTTTACCCAGACACTCAAACCCAAATGAGCAATGTTTCCAAATGGTAAAAAAGCAAGTCTTCAACATTCTAATAAAAAGTGAACAACTTGCCTAGAAAAGTTTAAAAATCAATGCGTAAAATTGAGTACTTGGCTTAGTCCGCTTGCAATTGTACCGCATGGAATTGCAAATGCTGATCTATAAAGCTTTGAATGAAATAATAGCCATGATCATAGCCTGCATGTTCCCGCAAACTCAATTTTTGCCCAACCGCATCGCAAGCTTGCTGAAATAATGCAGGATTGAGCTGACTGTAGAATTGATCTTTCAATCCCTGATCAATCAAAATTTCACTGAACAATGCACCTTTGGCCTGCACCAAAGCAGTCGCATCGTGCTGTAACCATACTTGCTGATCTGTACCTAAATAATTCGAAAACGCTTTTTCACCCCACGGGCATTGGCTTGGCGCACAAATCGGAGCAAAAGCAGACACTGACTTAAATTTTTCAGGATATTTAAACGCGAGGGTCAATGCACCATGACCGCCCATACTGTGCCCCATGATGCCAAGTTGCTGTGCCTGAATTGGGAACTGTTGCAGTACCAATTGATAAAGCTCATCGGCGACAAACGTTTCCATTTGATAATGTGTCGCCCACGGTGCTTGTGTCGCATTGATATAGAAACCTGCACCCTGTCCAATATCCCAATGGTCGCCTTTAGCAACAGCCTCACCACGTGGTGAAGTATCTGGACTAATCAAGATTAGTCTCAATTGTGCTGCCATGTGCTGCGCATGTGCTTTAATCGCAAAGGTTTCTTCGTTACAAGTTAAACCCGCTAAAAAAAATACCGCAGGACACGCCTGCCCAGCCAAAGCTTGTTCTGGTAAAAAAATGCCAAACTGAGTTTCAGTCTGTAAAGCATTTGAATGAAAACGATAAATCCGTTGCTCACCCTCAAAACAGCGGTTGCTCTGAATTAACTCCATCACCCTCTCCTCTTTGGCTTATTGAACAGATTGCGCACTCAATTGAATTTCAGCCGATGTTGCAACACTTTTTTGAGGAAACAAACGCTGCTCTAATTGTGGCAACATCAATTCCATATTTTTACCAATTGCCCATTGTGGCTCTGAAGGTTCAAAACCTTGCGCTTGCTCCCATTTCGCCACAGTCACTTTGGCTTCATTAAAAGCATTAGCAAAAGAGTTTTGTTCACGCATAGCCTGATCAAAAAAGGCACGGCCAAAATAGGTATAGTCAGCTTCGTTTGAACAGCCAAACGACTCACGATCTGCTGCCGATGCAGTAATCACCAAGGTATTATCATCTTGCAAGGCGGATACAAAGCTACCTGAATAACAAGCTGAAATGACAATCACACGCCAACGAATACCCGATTTATCCAAAGTATCACGCAGCCATTTCGGATCGACCTGATTTAAGTCGAGTGGCGCATTTTCAATTTCAAAATGATCTTTTAAACCGTGTGAGGTCATATATAAAAACAGCACATCACTTTCACGGTTCATGCGTTGCCCAATACGGCGCAGCGCCAATTCAATACTGGTTTGCGAGGCAATTGGAATTACATTGCGGGTCATTGGGTTATTAATAAGCACCATCGAACGCCCAAAAGTGCCAAAACGAGTATCAAACTGTTCACGAATGCGCTCAATTTCAGACATAAATACGTCTTGATAGCTCGCCCCTGCAACGCCTAAAAAGTACCAATGCGATTGGGCAAATTCCCCATATTGAATACTGTCTAAAGCTTTATTCAGTACACGGCTTTGTGCATAAAAAGCTTCTTCGCTTAAACTTGGTGGAACTTCTTCTACTTTCCAAATAGGCTGACTTTTCACTGACATTTGCCAAACCACCAAAGTGAATAAGGTCGCCAAAACAATCAGTGCACGTTCCCACCACGGCCAATGCAGCTCACGTGAAAACACCCACACCACGGCCAAGCTTTGCCAAACAAACAGCACCATAAAAATGGTAGGCAAATAGTCATACAACACATATGGCAAGACATCTATCATGCCCATGTATTGAATCAAGCTTTGTAATAAAGCAACGTGAGTATCTAATACTAACCACAACAAAGCAGGGACTAACAATAAACGCGGGTTATTGACACGCTGAGAAAGAATGATTCCGACAATTAAGGCAATAAAGGGCCACAAAGCATAACTAACCAACCCCTGTGGGTTAAATTCCCCCACTTCTCCCGCCACCAACCAACTGAATAAGGTATTGGCAAGACCGCCTAAAATCCCCCAAAAAATCAGTTGTAAGATAGAAGGACGAATAATTTGCAAAGAGCGTCGCGAACCCAAAAATAACCAAACGCCCGCGGCTTGGTTGCTTTTAAAATCGTGCCAAAAATTAATGGAGGGTTTGAAGTCAATCATAGGATTCTGTTAATCGCAGCTCGCGTTTCCACACTCCAAGTTTATGCTTGTCGTCGTAATTATCAATTGTCAATTTTAACTATATAACAAATCTTTGCGCATTATAGAAGCATTGAACGCCTTGCCACTGCTTTAGTGGTAGAAATCTACCCGTTGTTCAAATTTGCTTGGAAATAAGCATCAAATCGGCAAGCATCGCCCTGCCATTGATATATTGTTTCCTGCCCCGCCAAAAATACTGCTAAACGTGGACGCTTCACCACAACACGTTTGGCAATTTGCTGTGCCAAACCCAGTAAATGATCACCTAAATCCATTTCGCCATCTTCAGGTAACAGCAAATGTAATAACTGCATTTGTTTTTTGACTTGAGCCTGCTTTTTCTGTGCCTGTTGATGTTGATCACGCTGCGGAAACATCGGATCTAAATACACCACATCAACCACTTTGCCCTGTGCCGCACAGTTGCGTAAATAATATGCTGAATCTGTAAAAACCAATTGGATACGAGCAACAACACTTGCTAAAAAAGGATCATCTGCGGCTTGACGTTTAGCATCTTCCAACAAAGTAAAAAGAATCGGATGACGTTCCAACAACGTGACCTGAGCACCCAAATGTGCCATGAGCAAGCTATCATGTCCTAATCCTGCCGTAGCATCAATCAGGCTTGGTTTTTCCAACAAATTACAGGCACGGGCAATCATTTCCGATTTTAACGAGGCACGCTTTAACCGCCCAATTTCAGCTTTCCAATCGGGTTGCATTTTCATGCCATTGGCACACAACCACAGCCCTTCAGCATCGACACACAATGCCAACTCAGGGTTCAAACGCAAAAAACGCGCATTGAGTTTTTCTACTTTTTCAATGCGCGTTTGCACGCCTCTAGACAAAAGCACAGCAGAATAATGCTGTGCTTGAGTGAGACACTTGGCTTCGGTATATAAGCGAAGTTCGCTTACCATAGTTTCCAGCCTGTGAATGCGAACAATAAAATGATTAAACCTGAAGCAATACGATACCAAGCAAAAATCATAAAATCACGCTTAGCCACATACGCCACCAATGCACGAATTAACAAAAGTGCGGAAACAAAAGAAACGATGATCCCGAAGCTGAGCACGGTCCAATCTTCGGTGGTTTGGAATACATCATAGCTTTGGTACAAGTCGAGTAAGCCTGCACCAATAATGACAGGAATCCCCAAAAAGAAGGAAAACTCAGTTGCCGCTTTACGCGATACACCCAAGAACATCGCGCCAATAATAGTTGCACCTGAACGCGAAGTCCCCGGAATCAGCGACAATACCTGAATTAGACCAATCCAAATAGCATCTCGGTAAGTTAGTTCTTCAACCTCATGGGCACGTACTTGTGGTGGATGTTTTTCAATCCACATAATGATAAAGCCGCCAATAATCAAACCAATCGCCACGGCAACATCATTAAAGAGTAATTCTTTTACAGTCTGCCCAAAGGTCAATCCAATCAGAATAATTGGAATAGATGCCATAATCAGACCAAAGCCCAAGCGTCGACCTTTTTCTTCGCCTGTAAACATACCTGTGGCTGCGCCCCATAGACGTGCCCAATACTCATATATGACCGCTGCAATTGCCCCCATTTGAATGGCAATTACAAATACATCACTTTTTTCTTTGGTCCAAAAGTCCATTAGCTCTGCAGCTAGAATCAAATGTCCTGTGCTAGAAATGGGGAGAAATTCGGTAATCCCTTCTACGATACCCATAATTGCCGCTTTGAGCAGCAGTAAAAGATCCATAAATAACCCTAATTATGCCTTGCCTTGTTCTGGAATTTTTTTCCAAGCATTGTCACGTAAATAGACAGGCAATGCTTGTTCTGCGCTGACCCATTGCTGTTGCTGTGCACAGACGCGTGCAATAGTAGCAATATCTTGTGCGCTTGCACTTAAGCCTTTGTATTGTATTTGTTCTTGATCAATCAGACCCGCCCCAGAACCGACCAATTGAAAGCGAACCGCCTGTGCAGCATCGCTATAATTCAATAATTGTTCCTGATCAATCGCCTGCATAATTCCTTGTGCATCTAGCTCATAACTGGCGATATACACTTCATTCATGCGTGCATCCAACACAGCAGTAACTGCAGTTAATCCTTCAAGACGATAAGCCGCTTGCGCCAATGCCTGCAAAGTCGATACAGGAATTACAGGTACATCATGTGACCACGCCAAAGCTTGCGTCACTGCAGCATTAATTCGCACACCGCTAAAAGAACCCGGACCACGGCTAAAGGCAATTGCAGTTAGCTCGGCTGTACTGATTTGAGTTTCAGCAAAGCCTTGCTCAATCATCGGTAAGATGGTTTGCGTTTGTGCTTTTGCTCGCGCATCTAATTGAAAAAAAAGTTCCTGTGTTTCATCTACTATCGAAACGGAACACTGCTCATTGGCAGTTTCCAATGCCAGCAATTTCATGCACAACCTTCAAGAATTAAATATCAAAAATTGGCGTTATGATACTCCACTCCTGAAATTCAAGCGAGGTTTTACACGTACCAGATTGCAATTCCTGCGTATAAAATTCTAAGTCATTACAGCGAAAATATGCGTTTGACTGTACGATGCAAATTCAATTTTAAAGTGTGCAAGGTTCTAGGTTTACAAAATGTTGAAAATGTTCAGCATAGTGTAGCGCACTCATTTTTAAACGTGCTTCAGCAGACTCATCCAAAGTCTTAACTACTTTACCGGGAGAACCCATCACCACAGAATTATCGGGAATCACTTTCCCTTCAGGAATTAAAGCATTGGCACCAATAATACAGTTTTTACCAATCACCGCATGATTCAGCACCACTGCATTAATACCAATCAGGGTGTTATCGCCCACGGTACAACCATGTAACATCGCCAGATGTCCAATAGTCACATAATCACCAATCTGCATTTCAATACCTGCATCGGTGTGCAAAACAGCATTTTCCTGAACATTACTAAAATTACCCAATTTGATTTTACTGTTATCGGCACGTACCACAGCCCCAAACCAAATACTGACTTTCTGTCCCAACTCAACCTGACCAATGACCGTGGCATTATCCGCCACCCAACCATCCCACGGTTGCTGCATTGCTTTCGGGGCATATCCTTTAAATTTATACAACATGGTTCCTTCCTATCTTCACATCAAAATTTTTCTATTTCTTAAATGTTGGTGAATTTAACAAAAACGGCCATTCTTTACGATAATCCAAACCGTATTCAAATAAAGACACTAACATCCGTGCTGTTAAGCCCCAAACTACTTCATCTTCAACCTGCATGCTCGGAAAATATAATTTTTGTTGTGCAAAGCTCACTTCATACGGCATCGGTGGCGCTTCCATCAAGTGTTGTAAAGAGGCAAAAAAGATGCGATCAATTTCTGAAGGTTGTGGAATTAGTTCTACTTTTGGGGGAATCAGCCCCACCACAGGTTTAACCAACATTCCATTACGGGCTTTTTGCATTGGCAAATCACCAATCAACTGTACTTCAAATGGATTTAATGCGGTTTCTTCCTGTGCTTCGCGCAATGCCACCACAATATTACTGGTATCTTGCGGATCGCGTTTGCCACCAGGGAAAGACACCTCACCCGCGTGATTATTGAGTAAGGTAGAACGGCGGGTTAGCAATACCTTTGGATCAGACTCGTCGGTAATGGCAATCAATACCGCTGCATGCGCTTCCATGAACGTTTTAGAAAAGCGCAAACGTTGCTGTAATAGATGCGTGAGCGAATGATCAATCATGCCTTATAATTCTCCTTGTCTAAGTTTTCATCATAGCTGAAATAGGTGGGCAATAGATAGAGAGGATGCCAAAGTTGAAATTTTCAGTTATTCTGAGAACTCCCTTCAACAATGACGATCACTATGAACTTTTGTGGAAATTGTGGACAAAAAACAACAACGAAAATTCCGCTTGGCGATCAGCAATTACGTCAAGTGTGTAGCGCATGTGGCAATATTCACTATGTCAATCCAAAAGTCATTTGTGGTGCATTGGTCGTTTGGGAAAATAAAGTATTGTTGTGTCGTCGTGCAATTGAACCACGCTATGGTTTGTGGACTTTACCCGCAGGCTATATGGAAATGTTTGAAACCATGGAGCAAGGTTCTGCCCGTGAAACCCGCGAAGAAGCCGAAGCGGAAATTGAAATCGAACAACTTTATTGCATGTATAACATTCCACGGATTGGGCAAATTTATGTGCTGTTCAAAGCTCAATTGTTGAATGGTCAATTTGGTGCGGGTGAAGAAACCATCGAATCACGTTTGTTTAGTGAAGATGAAATTCCGTGGTCTGAATTGGCGTTCCCAAGTGTAGAACGTACTTTACAGCACTACTTTGCAGATCGAAAAAACAATCATTTCACGACCCATTTAGAAACCTTAGGTTCACGTACCGATCACACGGGTTAACCCCCACATGATGTTCATTTGAATCAACCTGAAATCCGAATAAAAATAGCCCACTCTCGCAGTGGGCTATTTTCATCTAGATGTCACCTAAAATGAATGCTAAGTCCGCACTTTATTTGGGTTATAACACTCAGCAACATCTAGACTTACAACTCCACCTTGAGCTTTCACCAAAGCTTTATCTGCATCGGTTGCTAAAGTTGGGTTCTGAGCCACATAAGTTGCTAGTTGCGCATGATAAATATTGCTCCACTTCACTGCTGAGCCATTAAAATCAGACAAAGTAATACGTGTAGAGTTGGCAGCAACTAAATTGCCTATATTAGCGCGTGCACCACCCACCACTTGGCCATTCCCACCTTCAACCGCTTCAATTTTGGTATTCAAACCAATGACTGCGCCATCAAGTTTATTAAATTTTGGATTGGCTAAAATCATACGCAAAGTGACTGCTTTATTGTCAATATCGGTTGCACCTAACACACCAATACGGTATTGCTGCACACCATTTGTATCAACATATTCAGCAGCAGACTGACGAATTGCTGCACATTGACCAGACATATCGGTTGCTGTGGCATTTGGTGCTATATCTGTACGAATATTGCCATCCTCATCTAAAACAATACCTAATTTGATGGTATCTGTCGTCGTTCCACCATCAAAATTAAAGGTCAAGGTTGCATAAATTGGGAAAATATAGCGACTGCCTAAAGGTACATTTTTCTGAGTTTTAAAAACACGATTATCCAAAAAGTTCACAGAAAAGAATTTATAGGCATCAAAAGATCCTTTGAACTGATCGGTGCCTATGGTTTGTTGCCATTGACCATAATCTGCAGGATTTGCTGTTGTAGATTTGGTCAATAATTTATAAAAACCTTCCGTACCCGCAATTAAATAATCATTAAATACCTTACCTTGGATTATTTTAAAATCATCAGACGCATTTTCATTCACACTAAAATGGAATGGCCCCTGAATACGTTTATTCAATGGGTTAACCCATGTGGTTTGTGCTGATGCCACCATTCGCTCAGGACGAACTTTACGAATCAATTCACCACTCACCGTTAAAATTGGGTTGGTGGTGTTTGCAGACACTGTACCTTTCCATTGCATACCATAACCGAAGGTATATCCAGAACGGTCTGTGATCAGTTGATATTGCCCAATGAGGTGTTTCAAATCTGCGACCGTAGATTTACAGTCTGCCAAATTACAGCCATATAAACCTTGTGGCAATTGTGAATCTTCTTTGGCTAAAATTGGATAGTTGGCTTGATAAGATGCCGAGTTATTCATATAAACCAAGGTGTTTAATGCTTGATAAGCATCATCTTGAGACACCTGTGACACATCTACCCATGGGCGTAAAATACTGGCATAAGCCCCTGAACGATAATCCCCAACGTCAACGGACTCAGCAATACTTGCCAATTGTTCTTTTTTAAGGGGCGTAATTGTTAAAGGCTGAATATCACCAGCAATCGTTCCTCCACCCTCAACAGAAAGTGCTTGTAGCAAACGTACAATTGCAGTCGCGACCTGTATTGTTTCGTCGCTACTACTCAAACTCGTTGCTTGGCGTCCTGTTAATCCACGTGCCATATCAAGCACACTTAAACGTGGATAACCCGCACCTGCAGTACTGACCATTCCAATATCAGACAATGACACTGTTCCTAAGTCTATATATTGATTGGTCTTTTCCTGAATAAAGAAGTGGACTTTATCTCCTTCACTACATTTACCTGTTGCCGCATTACTTTTCGGCTCAATCATAGTGATGTAGGTTTTACTGGTATCACTGCTACAGGTAAAATTCAAACCATCCACAGGATAATCCAATGCAAATTCCACACAGTTTTTTGCTGTACTGGCACAACTTCCATTGATATACGGCACAGCATTCGGCTCTGGATTAATATTGGCACTTTCTCCACCACAGCCACTCAATGCCGCCATCAATGCTGTCGTTGCAAAAGGTAAAATATGTCTTGTTTTCATCCTGAATTCTCTTATTGTTGTTAGCGTATCGCAATAAGTTTTAATTGCCCTTGGTTACTGAGCGCGCGATGTTCCATATCCACTGCAGAAGCCAATGGCGTTAATAATACATAGTGGCTATTTTCTGGAAGTTGCAGCATACCTTCAATCACCTCATGTCGTAAGACATTGCCTGCAGTATCCTGATTTCTAAAACCACCAGCCCCTTCAATCACACAGCCTTTTTGATCCAGAAAAATCACAAAAGGCCAATAAAAGGTAGGTTGATTTTGCTTTGTGGCATAAGATTTAATTTGAATGTTTTGGATGTTGCCTTCTAACTTCACCAACTCATAATCAAATTTTTCAGTTAAGGGTGCTCTAGGCCACAAATTTAAATCTTGTTGTGCTTTTAAGGTTTTAGCTTTATTTTTTTTGCTTTCAGCAAAACATTGCTGCCCCAAACCCTCAATTGCTTCAGCTTGATTAACACGATAATAGTCTGCAGCCAAAACAATAGTTAGAGGCTTAGCAACCGATTGCTTTTTAAATAATTTATTGAGAACGGATTGACTTACACCACGTTCACGTTCGACCACTTGCATGCGAGCACCACCGCCATTTTTTGTGTCAATCATGCCTTCTGGCATACTGTAAAAGCGTTTTTTTCCTTCTAAATTAAACTCCTGATCTTCTAAATACTCACTTTTAACATATTGTTCACCCGCCATCTCTATAAAACCCATTTGTTGGGCGGATGCATTCGATGCTTGATCTGGTGTTTTTTTAGAGACAGTCACTGTGGATGGATCAATCGTAAATGGCTGAGGAAGCTGTTGTAAATCCTCTAGTACAGATGGTTTTACCGCGACTTTGTTGATCGCTGCTTCTTTTGCCAATCCTGTTTGATGAACAGATTCCGCACTGGAAATATCTTGCTGCACTGCATTTGGCTCAGTGTGTGATGCACGCAATGATGAGTTCTCTTTGCTTTGACTAGCCTGATTTTGTGACATAGCGGATTGTTCTGAGATATTCGGCTTAGACAAATTCAGTTGCTTGCTCGCCTGAACAGAAATATTTTTAGATACCTGAACGGATGTTTGAGCAGTTATCTGCTGTACTTGATGCACCTTGTCTTGCTTAAACTGGTCTTGTTGTTGGTTTTCTTGTAGTTGCTTTTGTTGGACTTGCTTTTGCTGTTGTGCGGTTTCCAACGCCTGTATCGTTTGCTTTTTTTCTGCAGCATTACGCTGCACCACAATTGGACGACCATCTGGTCCAATAATGGTGTAAAACTGATTCGCGTAACACACCGATCCCATACTGAAAATCAGTGTGAGTATCGACTTTGAAAATAAAGTCCGTTTTATTTTCCGTACTGAACTTACCATCGTGTTCTATAACTCAATCCAAGAATTGTAATTTTTGTATCCGTTTTCACATTCAAACCCGCATAAGGGTTTAACAGCAGGTTATTCACACCTTCCTTATTGGCTAAGCTACTGGTATTGGCTGGAATTTTATCCTTACTTTGTAAAAAGCCGATGGATAAATCAAGGTCTGTATCTGCATCAAAACGATATCCCACACCCAGACCGAATAAACGTGCATTATTAATTGGTACCATAGTGTTACGTTTATTGTCAGGAATCGCACTACCACGTGGTTCATAACCCGCACGCAGTTTTAAACGGTCTGTGGCTGAATATTCGATGCCAACACCCCAGTTCCACGGTGACTTAAACTCTAATGGCAAAGCTAAACTGTCATCAGACACATGCTCCGAAAGCAATTTTGCAATTTTTAATGCCGAGATTTGACGGTCAAACTCGAATTTGAATTTATCCCATGCTTTATAGTCAGTCCAGCCCACATCAAAATTGACTTGTAAATCAGGCATGACTTTATATTTTATCCCCGCTTGAAAGTGCGCAGGATATTCAAAATCCATAGAAACCAAACCAGACTCACTGGCTGGAATATAACTTGGGAAACCTAAAATTGCCGCTAAAATCTGACCTGTTGGTGAAGACATCAAACCATTAATTAACTCACGTGGTGCTTTCGAGTTATCAATATGATATTTGCCCTTTAAGCGCATTTTAGCTGCACTCTGATACACCATACCAAAGCTAAAATCTTCTGTCGGTTCCCACAAAATACCCAAGTTATAACTCGGGCTTAAACTTTGCTCAACCGCCAGTTGCATTTGCCCAAAACGGGAAAATGGATTCATGCCTTCTTCGGCATTACAAATCCCGAGCAACAAAATATCGGTGATGATATTGGCGTTTTCTTTAAATGGCGTACAGACCACTTCATCCACCATACGTAACATCCCGATCAGTTCATTCGGGAAGCGTAAATCGGTATTCATGGCGATGGCTTGGTAAGACATCCCTATTGACGCACCGACTGACAATTCATCATTGACTTGATAGGCGATAGATGGAGAAAGATAGGTGATACGTTCTAAGGCAACCTGTTGTCCCATAAAGTTACCAGGGTTACCATTTTCGGCACCAAAGCCCGCAATCAACGGCGCATATAATGCGGTGGCAAAGGTCACTTTGGAACCTGGTGGATTATAGGCAATACCGTTGGTTGGCGCTGCCAGTGGCATGCCTTTACCCAAATCGACAAATTTTTTCAGAATCGGGACATACAGCGTTGGATATTCTACATCGGCTTGTACTGTACCTTTAAAATCGGTACAAAAATCGGCCAAAATTTCTGGTCCATCGTTACACACCACAGGGTCATCAGAATAACCAAATACGTCATAACCTGCTGGAACGGAAAGCTCACGCTGTACATCAAAATGTGCCAACACCCCTTGCACATCTGTTTGCAAACCTTCAATCTTGGTCAGTGCAGCAGGGTTAAAGTGAATCGCACTAATACCAGGAGGATCTGCAGTGACCGCATTCCCCATAGTCAAAGAACGAATATCGACAGATAAGTTTTGTCCAAGCTGCGCAAAAGCAGCCCCTGAACAGCCCGACAGTATAATTGCAGTCACTAACGGGCGAAGTCGTATCATTTTCATGCGACTAGCCTCTTAGCGAATTTTTTTACCGAAACCGAGAATATCCAGTGGGAATGACAAACCAAGTGATACGTCTGGCGCGTCTTCGGTCAGACCGATTCCTACCGTACCATTCACAATGGTTTCAGGTGAAACGCGAACGCCTAATGAAATAGCCAAAGTCGAACTGGTCTGGTCTGCAGGTGAATAGCTTTCACCCGTATGATAAGTAAACTCCGAACCTGTATTAAAGCTTTGCTGATAGGACATGGTCATCGACACATCGTAGTTAAACGAATAAGCAAAACCAAAAGCAAAACCACCACTAATACCTGGCTCAAACTCTTCAATAATACGGCTACCGCGAATTTGATTGAGACCGCTTTCTTTAAAACCATAGTTGGCTGAAGCAGAAGCAAACAATACAACTGGGTCAATATACTTACGCGTACTTGCACCGATGCCTGCAGAGTAGTAACCCTTACCTGTTGATAAATCTTTAACAGGATTAATCTCGTAAGGACTATCCCCCGTTTTGGTCGATAAATTTGCGAATAAAATTAAAGGTAAACGCCCCACTTTTAATGGGAATGGCTCCCAACGTGCACCTAAAGAAATATCCCCCAAGCCTGCTGCCGTGGCATCTTTTAACAAGTCTGACTTTGCAACCAATGGTACAGAAGCAGATAAAGTTAAATTGTCACGCAAACCATATTGTGCGGTGAAGGTGTTAGTTAATGCGTGGGACGCATTTTCTTGCACACGAAGCTGATACAACTGACCTTGAGCCATTTCAAGGTCGAGCTGCGTATCACGATGATAGGTATAATCAATATCATAATAAGATGAAATTTCACCTTGTCTCATAAGGGAATATTGACGCTCATTCGAGGTAAACACTTCCTCTAAATTCGCCTCTTTGGTTGCGTCGCCCTCTTGCTGTTGCAAAGCAGATGATGCTGCTTGTGCACCATTTGCAGCGACAACCGCACTATTTGTTTCAGCACTTGTATCTGCAGTTGATGCTGCTGTATCTGATACTTCTGCCTGTTCAGTTGTGGTTTCATATTCCCCTAATTGCGGCTCCTCTGCGGCATAAGCCACCCCAAATACCATTTGAATACTGAGAGCCAATAAGGTTTTATTCATCCATTTACGATCCATGATTTACCCCTTCCATTTTTTATTTTTGTATTTCGTGAACAACTGATTATTTGTTTTTGTAGTAGAGTCTTAAAAAACGATGCTCGTACTGTCCGTAATTTTCAGAATCTTTATTTACATTACGCTCTAGACGTATTGTCGATGCTTTATCGGCTATTTTTTCCATCGCAAATTGTGGATATTGAATATCAACAAAGGCATAACGATTCACTGTTGCGTCTTCCACATGACGCAAGTCTTTTTCTTGTAATGCCAACATAGTTTGACGATTTTGCGGTGCGACATTAATTAGAAATAAGGTGTTATTCTCCCAAACTTCTTTAAAGCGTTCTTCATCGAAACTGATATTGCCTAATGCAGGGTCTGCCACATAGACACGTCCATTTTTATATGCCTTATACACCACAAAATGTTTAAAACCTGCATAAGAAATTGGTACGATTGCAGGCTGCCCTTGCTTGACTAAATCTTCAAATTCACCACGATACCCCCCACTCTCTAGCCCTAAAGCAGCAACAAAGCGCTTCATATCTAACAATGAAAAACTACGACGCTCGATAATTCGCTCATACTCTCCATAACGAAGTAAACCACTCATGGTCTGTTGTTCGTTCAGTTGTGTGCCAACATAACCATTGAGCAAAGTCGTTAACGCTGCAGAACCACAGCTATAGTCATAGGCTTGGCGCACAATTCCGCGAAATTGATCTTCTAAAGCAGGTTTAATTTGCACAGGCTCTCTGTGCATACGGGTAAAGGAATTATTTCTAGAATCCAAAGTTTCTGTGTAACGCACAGTTTCAGGATGCTGTTCTTTTAAATCAAAGGCTTGTGTGGCAGCGTAATAGATCAATGCCGAGCCCAAAGCGATCTCTAACATATATTTTTACTTTTTAGTTCTCGGCAATACCTGCCTAATATTTTTATTTTAGAGTTTTCACTCTACTTCCTTGTATTTAGAAAGATACTCGTTTTATAGAAAAAAAAAAGAGCTTTCTTTATTTTTTTGCGAACTCATCAGTTTATTTGTAAAAAAAAGCGCGTGAATTCACGCGCTTTTTCAGTTTTTAAATTAGTGACCAGAAATGGTGATTTTTGCACCTTGTGTATAACCAGCAGGTTGCAATGTATTACCACCGTAATAAGTTTGTAAGCCTTGAACTTCCATATCACCAATAGAAGCAGCAGTCTTACTGCCTAAACGGATACCTTGTACATAATTATCTTTTGCACCACCATGGCTAATGATTTGAATATAGCCATTGTTTGCACCTTCCTTACCTATCACACTAATATCTTGCTTTAAGGTTAAGTCCGTAGAATTAGCATCTGCAAACTTAATGCTTTCAATAAAGATTTGACCTGCTGCACGATTACCTTTAGTACCATCACCAGTACCTTGCTTAGTTGAGTTGTCCAAAATACCTAAGTTTGCGATTTCTAAACCACCCACCATTTTGGTATTTAATTTAATCATTGCACCTTGTGGCGCTGCACCCAATTGAATATTGGCATCCATTTTACCTGTTTTTAACGTTAAGCCAGATAAAATTGCATTATAGTTGTTATCATCATTACCACGACGAATGCTCGTAGCACCAGCTACTGGCTTAGCATTCGATGCAGAGACACCAATTTCACCAATATTAATTTCAAGCCCAGCTACTTGAGCAGCTACATTAATAAATGCACCACCATTAGCAGTCTCACCAGCATCTGTATCAATGACTAAATCTGCTAAATTATGAGAAGCCAATAAATATTTTGTTGGATTTGTCACATCAGACATATTGGCTTCAATAACCACACCGTGATTCGCTGTTTTTCCTTCGCCATTGCCCTTAATTACGATAGCACCTGCCTTTGAAGTACCACCGAAACCTAAGTCTCCAGCAGCACCTTTTGCAGCCAAACCATCATTATCATGGATTAAAAGTTTTTCGATTTCGATTTTAGAAATACCAATCCCGATGCTTAAACCATCTTGACCAGTAGTTGCGCTTAATGCAGTATCGTCCATTGCCTGCATTGCCATTGCATTTGTCGTTAACGCAATTGATGATACCAAAGCAAGTTTAGTAAATTTTTTCATCTTGTTACTCTCCCGAGAGTATTATTTTTTTGGTTTTACCACTCAGTGCTAGTAATTGTTTTTTTATTTGATGAGGACAACACTAACACACATTCCTTGAGTAGTCGGTTTGCACATACAAAGGTATATCTGAGTTATTTTTTGTTCAACTGCTGTTTGTCGCAATCCACATCTTACCGACAAACGGTTATTTGCTTTTTATCTGCTGCAATCATGTAAAATAGCCTTTTAAAATCTCTCAGCTGTTTACGCTTTATGTCCTATCCTACTCATTTTAAAAAATTATTATGTGAACCTGAATATGAGGCTGCAAGAATTTTGCAAGCTTTGGCAGCACTTTCACATTGTATTTATTTGCAAAATAATGGAAAGGCACGTATTGCTTTTTTGGCTGAACGCTATTGTGTGCAGCAAAACCATCAACATTTTTACTTTCAAAAAACGGCATTGGATCAATATGAATTAAGTCCAACTCAATTAGATTTAACAGCTCATCTCGGTGCTTTAGAAGATGCTGACACCGCCCCATTTTGCAGTGTAATGGGGTTTGTTTCGTATGATGCAGCAGCACAGCAACACATCAATATGCAGTCTCGTCCCCAGCCAAGTATTTTTTTAGGTCAATTTAAAAGCTATTTACAGCAAGAAACTGATGGCTGGTATTTTTATAGTTCAGACGATGCTGCTACTCAAATCTTTGATTTTATTTTAAATTTATATACTCAATCAACCATAATTGAACAGTTCCAATTAAGCCAAAAGTGTCAAGCACGCTGGAATTTCACAGATTACCAACGCGCCTTTCAACATGTTCAAGACTATATAGTGGCAGGAGATTGTTATCAAATTAATCTTACGCAAGAGTTTAGCGCTGAGGCTCAAGGTCAACTTTTAGAGACTGCAGCTCAGTTTTGGCAACTGACCAATGCACCTTATGCAGGTTATTTACGTATTGGTGATTTTGAAATTTTAAGTTGTTCGCCCGAACTCTTTATCGATTTTGAGGAAAATCGAAAAATTACCACAAAACCCATTAAGGGCACGATGCCACGCTATGATGATCCTGAATTAGACCGACAATCGAAACAACAATTAAGTGAATCTAAAAAAGATCAGGCTGAAAATGTGATGATTGTGGATTTATTACGTAATGATTTAAGTGTTTATGCCGAAACTGGCAGCGTCAAAACGCCAAAGTTATTCAATATTGAGTCTTTTAACCAAGTGCATCACATGGTCAGTGAAGTGACCGCAACACTAAAAGCCGAGATGAATCCTTTTGATGTGTTGATGTCTGCCTTGCCAGGTGGGTCAATTACAGGCGCACCGAAAATTCGTGCCATGCAAATTATAGATGAACTCGAAGGTGCAGCACGTGGCGCCTATTGCGGCTCTATGGGTTATTTTGATGCCGATGGAACGGGTTCTTGGAATATCCTGATCCGTTCTATTCAGAAATATCAGCAAGATGTTTCATTATGGGCTGGTGGTGGCGTCACGATTGCATCTGTTTGTGAAGCAGAATATCAAGAATGTTTTGACAAGGTTTCAGCGATGTTGGACTTATTGAACCGCTGGTACAAACCTGCGCAATAGCATGTCGCAAAAACAAAAAAAGCGAGTGAATTCAATGCTTCACCCGCCTCTACGATATTTTAACAATTAAGCCAAAATATCGTATTTTAAAGTATCTACTAAGCGTTGATTTTGATCATCTGTACCAATAGTAATGCGCAAATATTGATTGATGCGTGGTTTATTAAAATAACGCACAATAATACCGCGTTCACGTAATGCTGCAGCTAATTCACCCGCATCCTGTTGAGGATGTGATGCAAAAATAAAGTTGGCGTGTGATGGCAATATCTTAAAGCCCAAGCTCGTTAAATCCGTCACCAATTTCTCACGGCTTGCAATAACTTTTTGGCATTGTGCTTCAAAATACGCCTGATCTTGAAAAGATGCCACCGCTGCTGCAATCGCAAAACGATCCATTGGATAGGAGTTAAAACTATTTTTCACGGCTTCCAGTGCGGCAATTAAATGCGGTTGCGCAATCGCAAAACCAACACGTAAACCTGCCAAAGAACGTGATTTAGATGTGGTTTGACACACCACAAGATTATCGTACTTTTCTACCAATTTTACTGCAGACTCTGCACCAAAATCGACATAAGCCTCATCAATCACCACCACTGAATTTGGATTGGCCTGTAAAATTTCTTCAATCGCACTTAAACCCAAAGCAATACTGGTCGGTGCATTCGGATTGGCGATGATGATGCCGCCATTGGCTTGCTTATAATCATCAACCACAATTTCAAAATCATCATTTAAAGGCAAAATTTTAGTTTTTACCCCAAAAAATTGACTATATACAGGGTAAAAACTATAGGTGATATCCGGATACAGTAATGGCTGTTCCTGAACAAAAAAAGCCTTAAAAATATGTGCAAGGACTTCATCTGAACCATTGCCAACAAAGACATTTCCAACAGCTACATTTTGCTGTTTCGCAATGGCTTGCTTAAGCTCAGACGCATCTGGATCTGGATATAAACGCAGTGCATCTGCCGAGTTTTCTAAAACCTTTTGCACCGCTTCCAGCACTTTAGGCGAAGGTGGATACGGGTTTTCATTGGTATTCAATTTTAATAAATTTTGAATTTTTGGCTGCTCACCCGGTACATAAGGCTCTAGCTCACGTACCTCAGGGCTCCAAAAACGCATTTGTTCTGCTGTGATATTCATTTTGTATTCTCTTTAAACCCTCTCCTAACCTCTCCCAAAGGGAGAGGAATTTTCATTACTAAAGACACAAAATTTGTGTGGTTTAAATTCCCCTCTCTTTATTAGGAGAGGGTCAGGGAGAGGTTGTAATGCTATTTATGATTGATAACGATAACGTGCTGATCGTGCATGCGCATCCAGATTTTCCTGCTTCGCTAAAATATCAGCGGTTTTCGCCAAACTTTTCACGCCCTCAGCTGAACACATAATCAGACTTGAGCGTTTTTGGAAATCGTAAACACCCAATGGCGATGAAAAACGTGCTGTACCCGACGTTGGTAATACGTGGTTTGGCCCTGCACAATAATCACCAATAGCTTCTGGTGTATAGCGCCCCATAAAGATCGCACCCGCATGACGAATTTCTTCTGCCATCACTTGTGGATCATCCATACACAACTCCAAGTGTTCGGGCGCAACTTGGTTGATCAATTCAATCGCCTCTTGACGATCTTTGACTAAGATCAATGCACCACGATTTGCAATAGAAGTGCGGGCAATTTCAGCTTTAGGCAAATTCGCCAAGTGCTGTTCAATCGCTTGTTCAACCTGATTCAGCAATTGCGCATCTGGTGTAATAAAGATAGATTGTGCAACCGTGTCGTGCTCGGCTTGGGAAAGTAAATCCATCGCCAACCATTCAGGATTATTTTCACCTTCGGCATAAACCAAAATTTCGGATGGCCCAGCAATCATATCAATGCCAACCTGACCAAATACAGCACGTTTTGCAGCCGCCACAAAGCGGTTACCTGGCCCCGTAATTTTATCTACCGATGGGATGGTTTCTGTACCATAAGCCAATGCAGCAACAGCTTGCGCTCCGCCAATGGTAAATACACGAGTCACCCCTGCTAAATATGCAGCCGCCAAAACCAATGGATTGAGTTCACCATTCGGTGCAGGTACCACCATAATAATTTCAGGTACACCAGCAACATGCGCAGGCACGGCATTCATGAGCACAGAAGATGGATAAGATGCCAAACCACCCGGTACATAAATACCAACGCGATCTAATGGCGTGACTTTTTGCCCAAGTGTATTGCCCAAAGCATCAACATAAGTCCAGCCATCCTGCTTTTGCGCTTGGTGAAATTCACGAATACGTACAGCAGCCAATTCCAAAGCTTCACGAACTTCGTTATCTAAAGCATCAAATGCGGCTTTCAGTTGTTCCTGACTTAACTCAAGTTCTGAAAATTGATGCGCTGGATGTCGATCGAACTGTTGAGTGAGTTTAAGAACCTGAGCATCACCGTGCTGACGCACATCAGCAATAATTTGATCTACAGTTTTTAAAAGTTCAGGATCACTGACAGTTTCAAAAGCCAACAAGTCTGCAAAGGCTTGTTTAAAGCTTTGATCTTGAGTCGATAAACGTCGCATCAATTTACCCACAAGGTTTGATAGAAAAGTTTAGTTTACCTTGTTTCTAGGGCTTTGTGGGAATCTATACATGGCGAAAGCAGTATGTTTTGATGGAAATTCACGTTCAAAATCATTCAAGAACAGAATCATGGGTGGACATAAAAAAACCGTCATTAAATGACGGTTTTTTGAGAAAGCAGGATGATGGATGCAAAGTTAAGCAGATTGTTTTGCCAACTCGCGTTCTACCACTGCTTTTTCAAGTTGTGCCAAAATTGGATTGAGCAAATCTTGCTTGCGCTTAAAACTGGCTTTATTGACAATTAAACGTGAAGATACTTTACAGATTTCTTCTAGCGGCTCTAAACCGTTGGCACGTAAAGTATTACCTGTATCAACCACATCGACTATGTAATCACCCAAACCGACCAATGGTGCTAATTCCATTGAGCCATAGAGTTTAATGACATCAACCTGCTCGCCTAAGCTGGCATAGTATTGACGGGTCAAATTCACATATTTAGTGGCAATTTTTAAACGACCTTTGGGACGCTGCATACCAACTTTGCCCGCAGTCATCAATTTACAATTGGCAATTTTCAGATCCAGCGGCTCATATACATTTTGAGCGCCATGCTCCATCAGCACGTCTTTACCCGCAACCCCAATATCTGCTGCACCATTTTCAACATAAGTTGGTACATCAGAAGCACGTAAAATTAAAATACGCACTTGTTTATGTGTGGTTGGAAAAATCAACTTACGTGATTTATCTGGATCTTCCAGTAAATTAATTCCCGCAGTTTCCAATAAAGGCAAAGTTTCTTTTAAAATTCGCCCCTTACTTAATGCCAAAGTTAAACCATGATCAAAATTGCCCATGACGTCAAAATTTGGATCATCGTTTCTCATGTCATTCATCAATTTACTCGCTTAATTTGGGCGCCTAAACCTTGTAACTTTTGTTCTACATTTTCATAACCGCGATCAATATGATAAATACGGTCAATCAATGTTTCGCCTTCTGCCGCCAATGCTGCTAACACCAACGAGAATGAGGCACGTAAATCGGTTGCCATAACAGGTGCAGCAGAAAGTTTTTCTACTCCTGTCACCACCGCATCATTGCCTTCTACCTGAATATTGGCACCCATACGTGACAACTCAGGGACATGCATAAAACGGTTTTCAAAAATAGTTTCCGAAATGGTAGCAAAACCGCGTCCAATCGCATTCACCGCCATTAACTGTGCTTGCATGTCTGTTGGAAATTCAGGATGTGGTAAAGTTCTGAAACTCACGGCTTTAGGGCGCTTGCCCATCATGTCCAGTTCAATCCAGTCATCGCCACGTGTGACTTCCGCACCCATTTCTTCAAACTTATCTAACACAGATTCTAGCAAGGCAGGATCGGTATGTGTGGTTCTGATTTTACCGCCCGTAATTGCAGCCGCAGCCAAATAAGAACCTGTTTCGATACGGTCAGCAACTACTGAATACTCACAACCATGCAAGTGTTCAACACCTGTAACCACTAAAGTATCGGTGTCTAAACCTTCAATTTTAGCGCCCATTTTGATGAGCATTTGCGCAAGGTCGGTAATTTCAGGTTCACGTGCAGCATTACGAATAGTGGTAACACCATCTGCCAATACCGCAGCCATGAGAATGTTTTCTGTTCCGCCAACAGTGACCATATCAAAGACCACTTCGCCACCTTTAAGGCGACCATTAACTTTGGCATTCACATAGCCATTTTCAACTTCAATTTCTGCGCCTAACGCTTCGAGTGCTTTAAGATGTTGATCGACAGGACGTGAACCAATTGCACAACCACCTGGCAAAGATACTTTTGCACTACCATAGCGCGCGACCAATGGGCCAAGCACCAAAATAGAAGCACGCATGGTTTTTACCAATTCATAAGGTGCAAATTGGTTGTCCAACGTTGATGTATCAGCAATGACTGTATCGCCTTCATAAGACATTTTAATGCCCAAGCCTGCGATCAACTTCACCAAGGTATTTACATCTTTTAAATTTGGAACATTTTTCAATGTAATTGGCGTTTCTGCAAGAATCATTGCAGCAAGAAGTGGCAAGGCTGCATTTTTTGCACCAGAAATACGCACTTCACCTTCGAGCTTATTACCGCCCTGAATTAAAAATTTATCCATTAAATTATTAAGCTCCAAATAAGCTTGCTTTACGCCATTCTTCTTGTGTCATTGCACGAATTGTAACCGCATGAACTTCACCGCTGGCAATATAGCTATTCAATGGTGCATACACTGCTTGTTGACGAGCAACAGGACGCTTACCTTCAAACTGATTATCTACAATACGAAGATCAAACTTGCCGCCTTGCCCACTTACAGCAACTTCAGCCTCTGGAAAAGCAGCTTTTAAAATTTCAGTGAGCTGTTCACTATTCATCACAAAGACCTCTTATAGGACCAACGGTGTAAAAACCTGTCATTTTACTATAAATAGAAAAAATAATTCATTAATCCTATACATTATCGCAATAAAAAAAGAGGTTTATCCAAAACCTCTTTTTAAATCACATTTTAACTAGATGGCTAAAGGCTGATAATCCAACTGCATCTTCCGATGTTTCTCTAACTGACGTTTTAATTTTTCTGTCATCATCTTAATTGAAGTATACATATCATCTGCACTAGCCTGCGCAAAAAGCTCCGTTCCAGGTAAACGAATAATCGCTTCTGCAATATGATTGGCGCTACCTTTTTTAGAATGTTTATCGATTTGATGATCTTTACTTAATTTCACCTGCATACTATTGACCTGATCCAGATGTTTGGTCATTTGTGCAAATTTAAGTCGAATATTTTCTTCAATTGCAGGGGTGATAGCTAAGTGATGTCCACGAATTGTTATTTGCATAATTCTATCCCTCACCTTCATTAGGATTAGGAAGGCATAGTTCACATGATTGATTGCCAAATAACAGATCACTGTAGCGGTCACTTTAAATCATGTCTAACTATTCCTTCAAAAAAGATTCATTATTTGGTCATAATGAATCCTTAGAATAGACCGATTTTAAAAATTAGATCAAGACTTTTCGTTCAGAAGATGACGGAATATTTAATGACTCACGATATTTCGCAACTGTTCGGCGTGCTACATCAATTCCCTCTTCCTTAAGAAGGTTTGCAATTGTGTTGTCTGACAAAGGTTTACGTGGATTTTCCTCTGCAATTAATTTTTTTATCTTGGCGCGAATCGCAGTTGAGGATGCTTCTCCACCTGAACTTGTTCCAACATGACTTGAAAAGAAATATTTCAATTCAAATAAACCACGTGGAGTTAACATATATTTATTGGTGGTCACCCGTGAAACTGTAGATTCATGCAACTCCACCTCATCGGCAACATCACGCAAAATCAACGGTTTCATTCCTTCAGCACCAATTTCTAAAAATTCACGTTGATGTTGCACAATGCAGGTTGCGACTTTTAATAAAGTTTTATGACGCTCATCGACACTTTTAATAAAGTTTTTTGCATCCAACATTTGATTGCGCAAATATTGATTGTCTTCGCTTTGATCTGCGCGTTTAATCATATTGGCATAAAATGAATTGATTCTAAGCTTCGGTACAACATCAGGATTCAGCTGCACCTGCCAATGGTCCTGCTTTTTACTGACCACTACATCTGGAATTTGATAATCTGACTCCTGATCTTCAAATGCTGTACCAGGATGCGCTTTCAAGGTTTTTAATAAAGCCACTGCATGCTGTAGCTGATCTGCGCTTAAACCCGTTTGCTTAATTAACTTGGCTAAATCATTCGAAATTAATAACTCATAATGCTGCAAGAGTTGCAGTGCTTCCTGCCGATAAGGCACATCTGTAGCCAAACTTTCAAGCTGAATAGATAAACATTCCGCCAAATTACGCGAACCAATACCAATCGGCTCTAAACGCTGAATATGTTTCAAAACGACCAAAACTTCATCGTCTTCAACTTCATCTTCGTATTCCATGGAGATCAATAAATGTTGCACAGATGTAGTGATTTCAGATATTTCACAATCCAAGAAACCATTGTCATCCAAAGCATCGACAATACAGTAGGCAATGAGCTGCTCGACTTGAGAAAAATGCAACAGATTGATTTGTTGCATCATGTGCTCTTTTAAACCTAAATGTCCCTGACGATTATCCTCGCGCTCTTCATATTCCGCTGCTCCCAAACTCGTGGGTAAATGAGTGTACACATCATCCCAGTCTGTATCGACAGGCAAGTCATTTGGTAGATGATCTGCATTTAATTCTTTAGTCAAATCCTTTTGATCATGCTCTTGCTCTTCTAAGGTGGATAAACTTTCGACACTACTTTGTTCTTCGACTTTTTCTAATAAGGGATTACTGTCCAACTGAATTTGAACTTCTTGTTCAAGTTCCAAGCTCGAAAGTTGAAGCAAACGAATGGCTTGTTGTAACTGCGGTGTCAGTGACAAGGAGTTTGCAACTTTTAATCCAACCGATAACTTCATTTTCACCCACTCTTTTAAATTTATGTTTTTCAACAACTTAATATATAAGTTTTTGATAAGCAATTTCTATGCCGTTTTATTAGGTATAGCACAGATTTATCAAAAGACATAAAGATTTTAATCAGAAGTTCTGTTCAGATTTCTTTCTACTTTTCTTTCCTACATAAAAAAACACCCCCAACGCTAGTTGAGGGTGTTTGAATAATGAGCTGGCGATGACTTACTCTCACATGGGTAACCCCACACTACCATCAGCGCGAAGAGGTTTCACTTCTGAGTTCGGGAAGGGATCA
>NZ_VPBU01000022.1:0-45940 GCF_013418565.1 Acinetobacter sp. YH12135 | reverse complement strand
CTAGACAAAATGACACCAAATGAGTTTTACTATGATCAGCTACCCCAACAAAACAAGGTGGCTTAACTAGAGCGGAATATCACTTATAAATACGCTTTTAGTTGTTCAAACAAGTGGGACCACCTCTTTTAATGAAGGATTATATAGAGAATATTGAACACCTTCATTACTGGCTTCTACTGAATTATTCCCAGTTTTAGTAATTTCAATCTGAGCTAAATTACAATCAGAAATACCTAAGTTAGATGAGCCTTGAATCCACTCTCCAGCCAATTTATCCGCTACTGTTGTTGGTGTTGGTGTTGGTGTTGGTGTTGGTGTTGGTGTTGGTGTTGGTGTTGGTGTTGGTGTTGGTGTTTGTGTATTGGAATTATCTGAGCTGTCACTGTTACAACCAACCAAAGCAGTAATTATTACAGTCACAAAGCCACTTTTAATTATCTTGTTCATAATAAGCTACTCACTAGAAATATTTTTCACAGAGATAGCCATCAAAATTCTGATAGCTATGTTATCACTATCGCCCCCATTTTAAGAATTAATGAATTAAATGAGACTCTACCCATCCATTTCCATATTCTGTTGTTACTTCGATTAATCCATTTGAGCTGACATTACCTGCATAAATAATGTCAGAATTTTTAGAAAGCTTAGTTTTTACTTTGCTTGATTTATTAGACGTTTCATAAAGCGGTAAGTTGTTTAGTTTTGGGGTTAATTTTTGTCCTATAGTACGTTCAATATCTTTAGATGTTTCATCATTACCACGAAACTTAGTCATTTCTTTGGCTGTACCTGCTACTTCTTTGGTCGTTTCGTTAATTTGACTTAAGGTTCCTCTTAGATCTCTTAAACTGTCTGCAAAGCCAGCATAAGAAGACGTTGAACTAGCATAAATGGTAAACAGAAGAATCAGGGGTGAAATTTTCATCATACTTACTCCTTAACGATGATTATTTAAATTGAATACTTTGTTTAGGAATGCGAAAAATTCGCATTTTTATGATAGAATATTTAATTAACAGTTGTAAATAGATGAACGTTAAATAGTAAAAAATTAAAAAGTGATATAGTGAGAGCCAGGTTGTGAGTATTTTTATTTCACAAGATATGAAAATTCATCTGATATAATTTGTAAGAGACTAAAAATAGTGAGAAAATTTCAATTGTAATTCTATTGCTGTTGGTGTAATGACTAAACTTCCTACTAATGATGCTGAGTTTAATTTAAAGCAAGTGCTTGCACTCATGGATTATCTTAGCCAATGGTTAATTCGTTCTGGTGTTGGATATACAGAATTTTCAGCTGCTTTAAAACCAATTTTTTATCAACAGGCTCTTCAAGAATTAGAAAGGATTGATCAAAAGCCTACTATTTCTGCTATTAGTTTATTATCTGGTCTACACCGTAAGGATGTCAGTGCATATAAAGAGACAAAGCTGGCGGGTAAGCCTTTGACTGAAGCAAATATCTCTGAACCAATTAGTGTTCCTTCTCGGGTTATAGGTTTGTGGTTAGCAGAAGGCTGGGGAGAATGTTTACCATTCAGTAGTGATGAAGAAAATAATTTCGAAATTCTGGTAAAAAAAGTATCTACTGAACGCCATCCTAGGTCTGTGTTAAATGAGTTGATCCGATTAGGCATAGTACTTGAAAAAGAGGGTAATATTTTCTTGCAAAAAGGACAGTTTATTCCTGATCCTTCTTTACAAGAAGCTCGTAAAATTTTGATTAAAAATTTACAATCCCATCTGGCTGCAGGTTTACATAATTTATTTGAAAATAATCAGACAAACTTTTTAGAACAAGCTGTGTGTGCGGATGGCTTAACAGAAGCATCTGTTCAGTTTTTACGTGATCAAAGTCTAAAATTGTGGCACGAATATTCACTACAACTACTCAAGCTAGCTTCTGAAAAATGTACAGAGGATGAAGGCAAGCTAGATGCTTCTAAAACTTTTATATTTGGGGTTTATCAACATGACCGTGAAGAAAATGGTTAAGCTATTTTGCTTTAATGTTTTATTTTTAACAATGATTGGTTGCGGACAGGATTTTAGTGTAGGGGGAGCTAGTTTAGAAGGTACAGGTAATGGGCTTCCACCTCCACCTGGTCTTGGGAATGCTAACGACAGCAATAGTGATGATGTCTTTAAACAGGATCAATATACGTTAAGACTATCTGGGGCTGCAACTGATTTGTGTGGTCTAGTCGTTCGTGAAATTCAATTTTTGGATTTATATCAAAAAACAGATTTACGTAAAGATGCTTCGTATGATCTAAAAGTTGATAAAGATAAAGGTACTCCTATAGAGATTAAATTATCTTTTCTTAATAATTATTCGGATAAAGTGATATTAGAATATCCTGATTGCAATGTGCCTTTAGATTTTTATAATACTGAAACAAAAGATCAATTATTTCCTGAGATGCAGTGTTCCATTATTAAAAAAGTTGAATTAATGCCAGATGAAGAGCGTATTTTTCAGCTTAAATACAAGTTATTTGAACCTGTAAAAGGAGTATGGCAGTTAAATAATCAAGTCAAAATTACTATCCCATCTGAGCCAGAAGAAGAGTGTGGAGAATTGCAGCTACCATTGGAACTAATAGAAAATAAAAACTTTTCTTGATGAAAGTCGAACGGATGAGGACATAAGTTTGAGCAGATACCCTTGCAAATAAAAAAACCAGTGCGGTGGCACTGGTTTTGATTGTGATCTAAAGCTCTAAAAGCTATATGCGCTTAGGAGTTCTTTTTACGATCTAGGCTTGGGTCTTTGATTTCTACAAAAGCATTGTTGCGTGTTTCACGTAACCAACTGTCCAATTCAGTATCAAACTGGCGTTCACCTAGTATTTGACGTGCCATACGTTCTTGGTATTCACGAGTCATATCTTGCTGGCGTGTATCGGTCACTTGCAGTACATGCCAACCAAACTGGGTTTGGAATGGTGCGCTAATTTCACCTTTTGCAGTATTTTTCATTTGGTTTTCAAATTCAGGTACCATCACCCCAGGATTAACCCAACCCAAGCTACCACCATCACGTGCAGAGCCAGCGTCATTAGAGAACGTCGCTGCTAAGGTTGCAAAGTCTTCACCCGCTTTTAAACGGTTGTGAATACTGTCAATCATGTGTTTCGCATTTTCAGGGCTTACGACTTCACTTGGCTGAATCAAGATATGTCGAGTTTGATATTGTGGAACTAGTGCACGTTGCTCAGTACTTTTGCGCTCCAGTAATTTTACGACATGAATACCATCACGGACTTCAATCAGTTCACTGGTTTGCCCCACATCTAATGGCGTAATACGTGCAGCAAGTTCCGCGGGAATATCGGTCAAGTTACGTAAACCCATGTCTGCAGACTGAACGGTTACACCATTGCCTGTATATTTTTTACTAATGGCTTGAATGTCATTGTTCTGCGCCAATTCAGCTTTGACTTGTTGCGCAACTTGTGCGGCATTTTCTGCTCCAGAAACACGCACATGCAAAATATGGACTTGGTTGCCTAAGGCAGCCTGACCTTGTGGGGTTTTCAGAAAGTTATCAACGTCTTGATCGCTAATTTGAATACGTGACATCACCACTTGCTGACGCAAACGATTCATAGCTAAATCTTCGGCAATACGATTACGTAAAAACGCATAACTGCCAGGAGATGATTTATCTAACTTTTGCTGAAAAGCCTCTAAGCTATTGCTTCCATTTTGCTGTGCAACTTTTAACACAGCTTCATTCAGGGATTTTTCATCAGCTTTAATGTTATAGCGTTTGACTTGTTCTAATTGCGCTTGGCGTACAATCAGTTGTTCTAAAGCTTGTTGTTCTAAAATGTGTTGTGGCGGAACAGGGCGCTTTTGCATTTCAAGTTGTTGTTTGAGTTCAACCACGCTTTGCGCTAAATCACTTTTTAAAATGACACTATTGTCAACTACAGCCACAATTTGATCATTCGCAGCAAATGCAGGCAGCGCTGCTGTCATGCAAAGTGCCAAGGTAGATGCTTTTAAAAATCGTTTTAACTGTTCTGTTTTCATTAACGTTGTGTCCAAGATTGATTAATTTTATTAAAACCTAAAATACGGTTTTCAAGTAAAGATGCAAGTTTATTATTGAAACTGCCTAAACCTTTTAAATTTAACTCTGCCATAATGGCACGTTTGGGTTTAACGCCCGCATCCGTCACATCATCCAAGTCGTTATAGTAAGAGCGACCATAGACTGAGATGCCCCAACAGCACGACTCATAGTTCACACCTAGCAAATATTCACGCGCAACGCTGTTGTCTAGGTCATATTGAGCATGACCTAAAATGCGCCAGTTGTTGTGAATAGGTTGAATAAACGATGCCACGACTTGATCATAATGATCTTGACGGTTTGGAATAACACGGCGGTTAATATAACCAAAGCTATATAAGTTGCCTTGATCACCCGTGTAAAGCATATTGACACTGCGCTGTGCATTGTCGCCATTTGACATCCATGCAGCATTGGCACCCACACTAAGGTTTTGGCTTAGCTGACTGGTTAGGCTAACAATTGGCCCAGTACGGTTTTCCGTATTAAATTCGTCTTCGGTATTATCCAGCGTGACACGACGATCTTCAAAGTAAAAACTTTGACCAATTCCTGCTCTAAGGCGTTCCAAACCAATTTCATCAAATAGGCTATAGTTTAAACCCAAAGACAAAAAGTTGTTGTCTTCTAAACGGTCATGACCATAGAAACGGTTTGGACTGAACAACTGGTCATAATTAATCGAAGCTGTTGCAGAGTCAAAGTTTGGGTGGTCGTTTTGATTGCGGTACGGTGCATAGGCATAGAACGCGCGCGGGGTAATGGCTTGCAAGAAGCGACCATCTTTTTCAAAGGTAATCCCTGTGTCTAAAGTGAATTGCGGAACAGTAACCGACTCACTTTTACTTGAAGATTTATACGTGTCTGTACTTAGAGTTTCTTTATCATAGAAGGTGTTGATGTTGCGTAACGATACTTCTGGAATCACAAATGACCACGGGTTACGGTAGTTGTAACGCACTGCAAAGTCATTATAAATACGCGTACCACTTGGTTCCCCATCTTGCGCAGCTAGATCTTTTTTGAAGTAAGCTGTGTCGTTATTAAATTCGACTTGGAAGCCTTGAGGATTGCCCGTTTTATAGTTCAATAAAAATTGTGGTAGGCGTGCATAAGGGCGATCCACAGATGGAATCGTCTTATCCAGGGTTTGGAAATCTTCAACTTTGAGCTGTGCTTTTAAACCCGGTATGCCGTTACGATAATTCAACTCCCAAGCACGACGTAAATTTAGGTCGGTTTTAGAGTTCGGGTTGTTATTTAAATCGGCAAAGTAGTCTTTGTCCGATGCATAGTTATATTCTAAGTTGGTTGAAAATTGTTCGTTGATTTGCCAGCCGTGTAAAAAATGTAAGTCTTTACGGTCTTGGTCATCATATTTGGCATCCGATGCTAAATAACCGCCCCAAATTTTACCTGAACCAAAATTTTCAGTTAAATAACGGAATTCACCTTCTAGCATCGCGCCACGATCTGCAATATAACGTGGGCTAACGGTAGCATCAAAATTCGGTGCAAGGTTTAAATACACAGGCACAGATAGCTCGACACCACCATCATTGGTAAAGCCAAAACTAGGCGTCAAAATACCTGTGGTACGGCGGTCATCAATTGGGAAATTGAAGTAGGGTACAGCCAAAACTGGTACATTTTTCACATACAATTTGGTGCCACGTGTTTCACCGCGTCCCGTTTCCTGATTCAGCTTAATTTCATTGGCTTGAATTTTCCAAGTCGGGGCTTGTTCAGGCGGGCAAGTACTGTAAGTGGCATTATTCAGCACCATCGTATTGGTTGAGGTGCGTGCAATTTTTTCTGCCATGCCGTGTGCATGTTGTTCTTCGGCAATATAAAAACTGTTGTTTAAGTCACCTTGCTGGGTTTTTAGGTTGTAATTAATTTCATCACTTTGCGCCAGTAAACCCGCTTGCGCCATTTGTACCCGACCTTCGGCTTTGGCAAAGGTCTGAGTTTGATCAATGGTAATTTTATCGGCACGAATTTGACGACCTTCTTGGTCAATCACCACGTTGCCTTCTAAGACTGAATCACCATTTGGGTCATAGTGCCCATAATCGGCAGTCACTGTAGAAGTGGCATTTGCAGCATCTACCGCAACAGTACCTGAGCTGATCGGCGTTAGCCACGCACCCTCACAATAGGCAGAACTTTGGCTGTGACCAAATTGTTGTTGTGCTTCAGGTGCAGCTTTATCAACATAATATTGCTCAAAGAACTGCTGCCCAGGATAAGCTTCCTGAATGGTGTGCTTAAGCTGCTGGTTATTGAGATTTGTGACAGATGAAGTCTGATCTGTGGTCTGCGCATAGCTGGAAACAGAGTGACCAC
Source organism: Acinetobacter sp. YH12135 (assembly GCF_013418565.1). NCBI lineage: Bacteria > Pseudomonadati > Pseudomonadota > Gammaproteobacteria > Moraxellales > Moraxellaceae > Acinetobacter > Acinetobacter sp. YH12135. The sequence goes on along the minus strand of NZ_VPBU01000022.1, from coordinate 39,498 downwards.
ATAACAGAGTTAAGACCGCAGTCGCTAAAGGATTAAATTTAAACTGATGCTTCATTTATCTCATCAACCAAGAGTGCTTAATCGCAATTAATTATTGTCGCATCATAGAGAAAAAGCGCAGAAGTAGCTACACTTAGCACTTTAAAAACTCAGCCTGTATTAGAATTTATTGCAAATGAATACACAACGCGAACAATTGATACAAACATGGATAACATCTGTACTTGGTTCAGATCAATTTGAAACTCATTTTTTAGCAGGCGATGCAAGTTTTCGTCGTTACGCACGAATCAAGTTGAATAATAAAACATTTATGCTCATGGATGCACCACCAGAAAAAGAAGATTGTGGTCCTTTTGTGTCGATTGATGAATTTTTTGCTGCCCATGGCGTGCGCGTGCCAAAAATTGTAGCCAAAGACTTGACACAAGGCTTTTTGTTGCTTGAAGATTTTGGTGATGTCTTGTTATCCACCTTGCTGAATGATCAGACTGTAGATGACTACTATGCGCAGTGCTTTAAGCAGTTAATTCAATTACAAGATATTGATGGCACTGCACATTTCCCTGAGTATTCCTATGACAAACTCATCAGTGAAATGGAATTGCTCACCGATTGGTTATTGCCTGCCTTACAGATTCAGCCAAGCGCAGAAGAAAGTGCCTTAATTAAACGTACTTTTGCTATTTTAGCCAATGCAGCTGTGGCACAGCCGCAAGTGATTGTGCATCGTGATTTTCATAGTCGTAACTTAATGAAAGTAGGCGATGACACGGAACTTGGTGTGATTGATTTTCAGGATGCGGTCATTGGTGCAGATACATACGATTTAATTTCGATTACCCGTGATGCTTATGTGCAGTGGAATGCTGAGCATGTGTATCGTTGGTTTAAAATGTTCTATGATTTGTTGCCAGAAGTATCTAAGCAAGACCGTGATTTTGAACAATTTAAAAAAGATGCCGATATGATGGCGATTCAGCGTCATATCAAAATTTTAGGTATTTTTGTGCGTTTATTTGAGCGTGATGGTAAATCGGGTTATCTCAAGGATTTACCGCGCGTAATGTGGTATTTACTTGAAGAAAGTAAACCTTATCCAGAATTACAACCATTTATGCACTTTATTCACACGACAGTAATGCCAAAATTTACTGCTAAATATGGTCAGTATGAGGTGGTTGCCTAAATGAAAGCCATGATTCTTGCCGCAGGAATGGGCAATCGTATGCGTCCTTTAACACTGCATACGCCTAAACCTTTATTGGAAGTCGGTGGAAAACCTCTAATTGTGTGGCACATCGAAAAATTACAAAAGATGGGTGTGCAGGAAATTGTCATCAATACGGCATGGTTGGGTGAAAAACTTGCAGATGCTTTGGGTGATGGTTCGCAATTTGGTGTGAAAATTTTGTGGTCGCATGAAGGCGAAGGCTTAGAAACTGCAGGTGGCATCATCAATGCGTTGCCATTATTGGGCAATGAACCTTTTATATTGGTGAATGGCGATGTTTGGACCACCATGGATTTTGCGCCATTATTAAATGTGCAGCTTCAAGATGACTTGGCACATTTGGTTTTGGTGGAAAATCCAATACAGCATCCACAAGGTGATTTCATTTTGGCTGCAAACAAAGCCTATACTTTTGAGCAAGCACGTTCAGGTGAAAATCTGACTTATAGTGGCGTGGCGGTGATGCATCCGCAAATGTTTAATGGTTTGGAATCGGGTAAACGTCCACTTGCACCATTGCTTAAACAAGCCATGCAGCAAGAAAAAATTTCTGCACAGAAATTGCAGGGTGTTTGGGTGGATGTTGGCACTCCTGAACGATTAAATGCGCTAGATCAACAAATTCAGCAGGGTGTGTACGCTTAAGTGCATATTCACTAAGCATTCGCCCCTATGACTGCAACTATAAATCGGTATACTTCCATTAACTTTTTCGAGATGTGAATTGTGATGCATTCGTTTTTTCAGGAACTCAAGCAAGGTAGTCAGGCTTTAGGTTTAGAGCTCAGTGATGAGGCTTTAAATTTATTACTCAAATACCAAGATGCTTTGGTGCTATGGAACAAAGCGTACAACCTCACTGCAATTCGTGACCCGAAAGAAATGCTGGTGAAGCATTTGCTAGACAGTCTGAGCATCCTCAAAGATTTGCCTGCAGGTCGTTTACTGGATATTGGGACAGGTGGCGGTATGCCAGGCATGATTATTGCCTTGTGTCAGCCTGAGCGCGATTGCGTGTTACTGGACTCGAATGGTAAAAAGATTCGTTTTTTAAAGCAGTTTATTGCGGATTTAAAACTGAAAAATGTGGTGGCGGTACAGACTCGGGTTGAAAATGAAGATAGTATTCGTGAACTTGGGCAGTTTGATGTCATCACCAGTCGTGCTTTTGCTTCGTTAACCGACTTTGTTACTGCATCAACACCTTTTATGCATGCGCAAAGTATCATTGCTTCTATGAAAGGTTTGGTTCCTGCCGATGAAGTCGCGGCATTGAAAGATCAGTTTAGCTGTGAAATTATTGAGCTCAAAGTTCCGCGTTTAGACGAACAACGTCATTTACTTTTATTAAAACGTATTTAATTTTTCAAAGGACTGGGGTGATCATGGCACAAATTATTGCGATTGCGAACCAAAAAGGTGGTGTCGGAAAAACCACAACCGCAGTAAATTTGGCAGCATCTTTAGCTGTTTTGAAAAAGCGCGTTTTATTGGTCGATATGGACTCACAAGGCAATGCCACCATGGGTTCAGGCATTCAAAAAAATGATTTGCTGTATTCAGTGACCGATGTATTGTTGGGCGAAGTGCCGATTGAAACCGCAATTAGCAAGGCAGAAGTTGGTTATAAAGTCTTGGGTGCCAATCGTGATTTGGCAGGGGTTGAATTGGTGATTGCTGAGCAAGAAGGGCGCGAGTTTATTTTGCGCAATGCCTTGCAAGAAGTTGCCAAAGACTTTGATTATATTATTGTCGATTGTGCGCCAAGTTTAAGCTTAATTACCGTGAATGCTTTGGCAGCAGTGCAAAGTGTGATCATTCCAATGCAGTGTGAATATTACGCACTTGAAGGTTTGGCTGACCTGACGCAAACCATTGACCGTATTCAACAAGCACTCAATCCTGATTTAGAAATTATTGGTGTATTACGCACCATGTATGATGCGCGTAATGCCCTAACCCGTGATGTGTCTGAAGAATTATCACACTATTTTGGTAAAAAATTATACGATACCGTGATTCCGCGTAATGTACGCTTGGCAGAAGCGCCTGCACACGGTTTACCCGTCATTTATTTTGAAAAAAGCTCGAAGGGTGCAGTTGCCTACCTGAATTTAGCAGCTGAAATGTTGAAAAAAAGCAAAGTAAAAAAAGGAAGTAAAGCATGACCACAAAAAAACGCGGATTAGCCAAAGGTCGTGGTTTGGATGCCTTATTGGGGTCAATCCAGAAAGAAAAATTACAACTTGAAGTGCAATCTTTAGATCATGGTCAGCTAAAACAAATTGATGTCAATTTATTAAAACGTGGTGAATATCAACCGCGTCGCTTTATTCAAGAGCAAGATTTACAGGAATTGGCGGCATCTATTGAAAAACATGGTGTAATGCAGCCAATTGTGATTCGTCCGATAGATGACGAACAACATCCTTATGAAATTATTGCAGGTGAGCGTCGCTGGCGTGCTGCACAGTTGGCAGGTTTAACTGAAATTCCTGCAATTGTGCGTGATTTGACCGATCAGGTCGCGATTGCTTTGGCATTAATTGAAAACATTCAGCGTCAAGACCTCAACCCAATTGATCAGGCAATGGCGTTACAACGCTTTCACGATGAGTTTGGCTTGAGTCATCAGGAAATTGCCGAAACAGTAGGTAAAGCACGTACCACGGTCAGTAATTTATTGCGTTTACTCACTTTGGCTGAGCCTGTTAAAGAGTTGATGCAGCAAGGCTTGCTAGATATGGGTCATGCACGTGCTATTTTAACTTTGAAAGCTAAAGATCAGCTCAAAGTCGCGCAGCATGTAATTGAAAAGAATTTATCGGTACGTCAAACCGAACAGTTGGTACGTGACTTTAATGCGCCAAAACAAGAAAAGCCGAAAACGGCTATTGCGCCTGATATTCAACAACTCACGCAACGTCTTTCTGAGCGTTTTAGTGCAGATGTTAAAATTGATTATAACAAGCAAGGTAAGGGCAAATTGACCATCAGTTATCACTCTCTGGAAGAGCTGGATGGTATTTTAAATATTTGCCTGTCCGATTAATTTTAATTCGTATTTTATTGGGGAAAAGCGAATGTGGGAATTGGTAAAAGCAGGTGGCTGGCTGATGCTGCCGTTGGTATTGTGCTCGGTATTTACCGTTGCAATTACCATTGAGCGTTTTATGCGTTTAAAGAGAGCAGGTATTTTGCCCAATGCGTTGTTGCTCAACCGCGGGCAAAGTTTAGCGACTGTGTTGCAACAACTGAATCAAAGTGCCAACTTAAAAAACAGTACATTAGGCCGTATTTTTGAGGCGGGTGCGCGTAATAAACAACAATCAGAACACTATGCGCGTGCACAAATGGAAGCGACAGCTTCACAAGAAATTGGTTATTTAGAAAAAAATATCAACTTCTTGGGTACGCTCAGTGCAGTTGCGCCATTATTGGGTTTATTGGGTACAGTGCTTGGGATTATTGAATCATTTTTAGTGATTGATGTGGGTGCAAGTAATCCAACCTTAATGATTCCAGGGATTTCTAAAGCCTTAATTACCACTGCTGCAGGTATGTTAATTGCAATTCCAGCCTTATTTGCCTATCGTTATTTTCAGCGTTTGGTGCAAGAATATACTGCTGAGTTAGAGCAGCAAGCGACTTTGTTTCACGCAGGATTATTTCATCAGAGTCAACCTCATCAGCTTGATGCGGATGTGCAAGATGTGAAAAAAGTAAGCTAAGGTGAGTTTATGAAATTCAAACGCTCGCAAGTTGAAGATATTCATATTAACCTGACCCCAATGATTGACTGTTTGCTGTTCATCTTGGTGTTTTTGTTGCTTTCGACCACATTTAACCAATTTAGCCGTATGAATTTAACTTTGCCAGATGCGCAAGGTGTACCACCAAAATCTTATGAACATAAAATTGAAGTGGTGGTAGATTCTTCAGGGCATTATTCTGTCAATGGTCAGGCACTTTCGACTAAGGAAGTGGCAGATTTAAGCACAGCAATTAAACAAATTTCTCAAGATCGACGCGATTTAATGTTTATCATTGCTGCAGATGCCAAAGCCACTCATCAAGATGTGATTCGAGTGATGGATGTCGCAGGACAACTTGGTTTCGTCAACATCAATATCAGTACGAAAGTCCCAACTCGAGGTTATTAGTGAAGAAGGATTTACAGGTCTATCGCCGTCTTCTGAGATATTTGCTCCCATTTTGGGGCTTAGCAATCTTGGTGATTATCGGTTTCGCCATTAATGCAGCCACAGAAGTATCTGTGGCAAAACTCTTGGAAAAAATTATTAATGCCATTCAGGAGCGTGACCAATCTTTCACCACACTATTTCCGCTATTAGTCATTGCACTGATGTTTTTCCGTGGTTTGGGAACTTTTATTGGCGGTTACTATACCGCAGTGATTTCACGTAATTTGGTATTCAATATCCGTCAGGAAGTCTTTGCTAAATTGCTGCGTTTACCTGCACAGTATTACTTAGATAATACCAGTGGGCACATTACTGCCAAAATTATGTATAACGTAGAGCAGTTGACCGCTGCATCTACAGAATCGCTGCGTACATTGGTACAACAGGGTTTGATTACACTCGGCTTGCTCGGCTATTTGCTGTATACCAACTGGCGTTTGACCCTCTGTATTTTGGTATTTGGCCCATTAATTGGCTTGCTGATTCGTAAAGCTGCAAAACGCATGCGTCGTTTATCTATTCAAGTACAAGACACCATGGGGGATGTAAACCACGTGGTGCAAGAAACGGTGAATGGTAATTTGGTCGTCAAAGGTTTTGGTGGTCAGACCTATGAACAAAGCCGATTTAAAGAAAACTCTTTAGAAAACCTGCGTCGTGGTTTAAAGATGGTGGCAGTGCAGCAATTGAACAGCCCTGTGGTGCAGTTCATTATGTCCATTGCTTTGGCAATTATTATCTGGATTGCCTTACGCCCAGAAATTCTACGTGATATTTCAGCAGGCGAGTTTGTAGCCTACATTACTGCCGCAGGTATGTTGAGCAAACCAATTAAAGCCCTTACCGATATTAATGAAAAATTACAACGCGGTTTGGCAGCAGCGCATTCGGTTTTTGAATTGCTCGATATGCCTGAAGAAGATAATCACGGGACGCTTACACCAGACTTAAAAGGTAATTTGCAATTTAAGAATGTGAATTTGGTGTATTCCGATGGGCATCATGCCATTCATGATTTTAATCTGGATGTCAAAGCAGGTGAAACTGTGGCTTTAGTTGGGCGTTCAGGTGCGGGTAAAACCTCATTGGTCAATCTGTTGGTACGTTTTCAGGAAGTATCTTCAGGGCAAATTTTGTTTGATCAGCAGGATATTCGTGACATTGAGCTGAATAGCCTGCGTTCACAAATTGCTATGGTCAATCAGCAAGTGGTATTGTTTAACCGTACGGTGCGTGAAAATATTGCCTATGGTCAGCTTGAAGGTGCGAGTGATGAAGCAGTGATTGCTGCAGCCAAAGCGGCTTATGCACATGACTTTATTATGGCTTTACCGCAAGGCTACGACACAGCATTAGGTGCGCAAGGCTTGAATTTGTCTGGTGGTCAGCGACAACGTATTGCCATTGCACGTGCAATCTTAAAAAATGCACCAATTTTAATTTTAGATGAAGCCACCAGTGCTTTAGACAATGAATCTGAATACTTTATTCAGCGTGCATTTGATGCGGCTATGCAAGACCGTACCACCATTGCCATTGCACACCGTTTATCTACCATCGAAAATGCTGACCGTATTGTAGTGATGGATCAGGGACGTATTTTAGAACAAGGTACTCATCAGGAACTCATGGCGCAAAAAGGCGCGTACTTTCAGTTGCATCAGCGTAACTTCGAGGAACATTAATTCATGTCTTTGGCACAATTTATTCAGGACGCTTGGCAGCAACAGGCCAAATGGCTAGTTGTGCTTAGGCCCTTGTCTTTATTGTACCGTGGTGTGAGTTTGCTCAATCAAAATTTATATCGCTCAGGTATTAAAACCGCTTATACTGCGCCCGTACCTGTGATGGTGATTGGCAATATTACTGTGGGTGGCAGCGGCAAAACCCCTTTGCTGATTCACTTGGTCAAATATCTACAAAGTTTAGATGTTCGTGTTGGCGTGATTAGCCGTGGTTATGGCGGAAAAGGCCCATTTCCAGCCTATGTCAGCATTGACGCTAATGTTGACGTAGTGGGCGATGAACCGACTTTGATTGTGCAATCTACAGGCGTACCGATGGCTGTGGGGCCAAATCGTCAAAAAAGTATTGAATTGTTACTTGCACAGCATGAATTGGATTTAATTATTAGTGATGATGGTTTGCAGCATTTGGCTTTAAACCGTCAATTGGAATGGATTGTTTTAGATAATAATCGTGGTTTGGGTAACGAGAAAATATTGCCCGAAGGTTATTTGCGTGAACCAAAATCTCGATTAGAGCATGCCACGGTGATTGAACATGCAGCGCAACCGAGTTCTGAATTAAATATGCATTTGGCCGTTGCAGCGCCATACTTATTGCATCCCGCACAAGAATTAATTTTTGATCCGACCCAAAATTTTTATGCTGTCGTGGGCATTGGCTTTCCTGAGCGGTTTTATAAAACTTTAGAGTCGATGGGTGTGACCCAATTTCAATGCCATGAGTTTCCAGACCACCATGACTATGAAATTACCGATTTGCAGTTTGAAGATTCGCAACCGATTATTACCACAGAAAAAGATGCAGTAAAGTTATTGCCTCTGTTAAAACAATATCCAGATTTTCAGCGTGAAATTTGGGTTGTACCTGTAGATGCAGTATTGTCATCGGCCTGCTATGTCACCTTACATCAACAATTGAAACAATTGGGTTTAAACCTGCCTGAAAGACCATGATAAGGAAAATTATGAAGCACATTGTTATCCCTGCACGTTATGCTAGTTCACGCCTGCCAGGCAAACCTTTACTGGAAATTCATGGTCGTGCCATGATTTTACGTGTGGTTGATCAGGCAAAAAAAGTGGCAGGTTTTGATGACTTGTGTGTGGCGACCGATGATGCTCGTATTGCAGAATTATGCCGTGCCGAAGGTGTAGATGTAGTGCTGACTTCGGCAGACCATCCATCAGGTACAGATCGTTTAAGTGAAGTGGCGCGCATTAAAGGTTGGGATAAAAACGATATTATCGTCAATGTGCAGGGCGATGAGCCACTTTTGCCTGCGCAATTGGTGCAACAAGTGGCGCAGTTGTTAGAAGCTCAACCTGAATGCTCGATGTCTACGCTATGTGAGCCGATTCAGCAACTAGATGAATTTACTCGCGACAGCATTGTTAAAGTGGTCATGTCTAAACACAATCAGGCTTTGTATTTTAGCCGTGCCACGATTCCTTATGACCGCGATGGTGCGAAAGCAGCGACACCACAATTGCATGCACATGCGTATCGCCATTTAGGTTTGTATGCGTACCGTGTGGAATTGCTGCAAGAATATGTGACTTGGGAAATGGGAACATTGGAAAAGCTGGAAAGCCTAGAGCAATTGCGTGTCTTGGAAAATGGACATCGTATTGCCATTGCAGTTGCAGAAGCCAATTTACCACCGGGTGTAGATACCCAAGCAGACTTAGACCGTTTAAATGCAATGGATATTGCCCATTTTGAGTAAGTGAATCACCGACCATGCAACGTGATGTAATTGGACAAGTATATCCTTGGCAGCAACAAGTTTGGGAAAACCTGACAGGGCGATTTCCTAAAATGGGGCATGGTTTATTGTTTTTTGGCAAACAGGGTTGTGGTAAAGAAGCCTTTGCACAGCAATTTGTGGCTTGGATTTTATGCCAACAGCGTGATGTGCAGTCACAGCCTTGTGGTGAATGTAGCAGTTGTCAGTGGTTAAAATCAGATACACATCCGAATTATGTCTATATCAGCACCGATGAAGAGAATAAAAAGCAAAACGCGAAAATTAAGATCGAGAAGATCCGTGATTTATTACCTTTTGTCCAGCAAACGGTAGATGGCTGGCGGGTGATTGTGATTGAACCTGCTGAAGCCTTAAATATTGCATCTTCCAATGCGTTGCTGAAAACCCTCGAAGAACCGGGTGATCGCATCGTGATTATTTTGCTGGCAGATCATTATCTTAAATTACCTGCAACCATTCGTAGCCGTTTGCAGCATTTTGCTTTAGACCGTATTGATGCTGCACAGGCTACGGCATATTTGCAGCAGCATTTGCCCGATTTAGATGCGAACAAACAGCAATTGTTGATGAATTTGTCTAATCAAATGCCATTGCAGGCTTTGCAGTTGGCACAGGCAGAATGGCTGGAACAGCGTACAGATTTTCTGAAAGACTGGTCTAAACTGGTAACGCAAAAAAATATGCCGCTGGCAATCGCAACCAAGTGGAACAAGGCGCTGAGCTTTACTGATTTTAGTCAGATGTTTGAATACTTGTTGTGTGATTTAATTTGTGTCAAGCTAAATCAAAGCATTAAAAATTTGGATTTAAGCACCGCTTTGCAGCATTTGGCTGAACAATATGACTTAGAAAGTCTGTTTGGTTTATATGCAGAATTACAGCAAGCCAAGCCAATGCTTGAGCAAAACGTGCAAAGTAATCTAGTGCTTGATCAATTATGTATTAAGTTGATGAATATTTAAGGGGAACATGATGCAACCACGTATGGGCGGTATTATTCAGGCCAATATTCCTGATGTCGAAACGCTATATTTAAGTTATATGCCATACGTTGTGGGCGGTGGCTTATTTGTACCCTCAAAACAACCTGTAAAAATGGGTGAAGAAATCTTCGTGCTTGCAACTTTGCCTGAACAATCACAAAAAATTCCACTTACAGGAAAAGTCATCTGGATTTCGCAAAAGCAAAACGGCATCAAATTGCAGGGCTTTGGCATTCAACTGAGCGGTGAAAAAGGCGTTTATTACAAATCTGAAGCCGAAAGAATCCTTGCGGGGCTTAAGTCTGACAACCGTAACAGTTACACTATGTAGGTTGTTTGCTTTTAGGAAAAAATCGTGTTTGTAGATACACATTGTCATTTAACGATGTTGGATTTAAGCCCTTATGATGGTGACTTAGATGCAGCAATTGCACAGGCACGCCTAGCGGGTGTGTCTAAAATTATGGGTATCTCTGTCGATTTAGACGATCATATTGCATTGTCAAAAATTGCAGCACGCCATGCCGATGTTGGTTATAGCGTGGGTGTGCATCCTTGTGAAAATGCTGAAAATATGGCGCGTGCCACCACCGAGCAACTGATTGCTTTAGCACAAGCAGACAAAGTCTGGGCTTTGGGCGAAACAGGTTTGGACTATTTTCACAGTACCGATTTTGTCGCAGAGCAAAAAGCCTGTTTTGCACGGCATATTCATGCGTCACAAGCTGTAAAAAAACCTGTGGTGGTACATACCCGTGCTGCCAAGCAAGATACAGTAGATATTATCCGTGCGGAAAAATCGACGCATGGTGTATTACATTGCTTTACTGAAGACTGGGCAACCGCCAAAGCGGTGTTAGATTGTGGTTATTATGTGTCGTTTTCAGGCATTGTTTCCTTTAAAAATGCGCAAGATTTACGTGATGTGGCTAAGCAAGTACCTTTAGACCGTGTCTTAATTGAAACTGATAGTCCATATTTGGCACCTGTGCCATATCGCGGTAAGACAAATGAGCCAAAATACGTTCCGTATGTAGCCAAAGCCCTAAGTGATGTATATGATAAGTCCTTAGAGGAAATGGCTTTCATAACAACACAAAACTTTGAAAACCTGCTCAAAGGACATTAATTTGCATAGTGGAATGATGCAAAAATTTAATGTTCTGGTGATATTAAAAATTTCCATTGATTGAATAGTGAAAAGAGAGTTTATCGGGTGAAGATGGATCGTCAGGCTCAGTTTCGAGCAAGAGAAACGTTAATTTTCCAAGTGGCAGAGCAGTTGCTTTTGGAAAATGGTGAAGCAGGAATGACCCTTGATGCTTTGGCAGCAGAACTGGATTTGGCCAAAGGTACTCTATATAAACACTTTCAAAGTAAAGATGAACTATATATGTTGCTTATTATTCGTAATGAGCGCATGTTGCTAGAAATGATTAAAGATGCGGAAAAACAGTTTCCTGAACATCTAGCATTTTTTATGCTGCATCACTTACATCATCCTGAACGTACTGTGCTTTTTCATCAAATTGAAGAACGCCTTTCTACAACGGGTGTTGGCATTGGCTTGTTGTTTAGTGAACTATATCAGGTTCGTAAAAGCCGATTACGCATCATTATCCGTATGACTGAACAATATTTGGAATCTATTAATAGTCACATGGAAGTGCGTGATTATCTGGCTTCAATTTGGGCACTTACGCATGGTGCGGCAGCCATTTTAAACTCAAGTTTCTATCAGCGTTATTTAGGTTCCCGGGATACTTTACGTGTGGCCTATATCGATCAAGCGTTGGCGATGCCCAAACAAGCACAATCTTTCGAGCAATTGAATTAATACGCTATGAACACACCACTATCTTCGGTTCGCGGTTTTACGCTCATTGAATTGATGGTGGTGATAGTCATTATGGCGATTATGGCATCGCTGGTTTTAATGAATATCGGTGGTGTTGATCAGCGTAAAGCCATGCAGGCGCGGGAAGTGTTTTTATTGGATTTGCGTAAACTGAATCGTGAAGCCAATGATCAAGCGCGTATTTTTGCACTCAATTTGCATCAAGCAACCGATGTTTCACCTGCGCGATATGATGTACTGGAATATCAGCCTTATGCTTCAGAACAACAATTAACCCTGCAAAATAATCAAAAATGGCAAAACTATGGCGAATTTAAAAGCAGAACGTTGCCTGAACAAGTTTCTATCCAAATTTTATCTTTAGAACAAAGCTATCCGAATGCTAACAATAGTGAGTTGCTGCAAGGTAATGCACCCGCACTGATTTGGCTGGGCAATGGTGAAGCCAAACCTGTGCGTATTCAGTTCTATTTAGAACAGCGTCCTGTAGGTGCGGAAATAGAGGTCGATCATTTAGGAAAAATCCATGAAAGCTAAAGGATTTACACTACTTGAAGTTATGGTGGCTTTGGCAATTTTTGCAACAGCAGCTATGGCAATGACCAAAGTGGCGATGCAATATACCCAATCCACCGCCAATGCAATTTTAAGAACCAAAGCACAATTTGTGGCTTTGAATGAAGTGGCATTGATGGAAATGAATCGGCAATGGTTAAGTGGAACAGAGTCAAAGCAAGTGACACAACAGGGCGAAACATGGCAAATTGACAAGTCCACACAGCCAACCATTAGTCCGAATGTGCAACGTGTCGATCTTCAAATCAGTTTATATAATCAAGACACAGGACAAGTTGAAGCAGGAGTGACTTCTTTGGTGTTTTTTAATGCCCGTGAGCAGCAATCATGAGTACAAAGAAAGGCTTCACTTTAGTTGAGTTGCTAGTCGCTATTGCAATTTTTGCAGTGCTGTCTGCTTTGGGTTGGAAAGTATTTGATTATCTCGCCAAAGTCAAAGATCGCAATGCGATGCATGAAGCCAATCTAGAACAGTTGCAAGAAAGCTATCAACAAATATTACGTGACACGATGCAGGCTGTTCCATTAACGGCCAATGTCAAAGGGCAGCAACAACCTGCTTTGGTTTTACAAAATGGACGTTTTAATTTCAGTAAAACAGGGGTGACCGATCCTTTGCAGCAGAGTATTTCACCCCATGAGCGTGTTGAATATCAATATCGTGCCGATGAAAAAAAATTGTATCGTTTAAAATATCGTAATTTGCATCAAACGGGCAATGATCAGCCTGAGTCGAGCGTGATGTTGGATGAAGTCGAAGCCTTTGAGATTATGGTTTTGAATCCAAATGAATTGAGCAGTTGGCCTGAAAGCAGTGTCGATTCGCAGCAAACTGAACAATTAAGGCTACTCCCGAAAGGAATAAAAATAAATTTAACCGTGCGTGACGTGCAATACGAATGGATATTTAGCTTATTGCAGACTGATTTTTTAAAGAAGAAAGACAATTAAAGGCACAGTGGCAATGTATTCAAAATCGACTCAGCGCTTAGGTAGCATCATCAAATCACAACAAGGCATCGCCTTGATTACGATTTTGATGTTGGTTGCCTTAGCTACGATTTTGGCAGCGACCATTGCCAAGCGGCAAATGTACACCAGTGAAAATACCGCCTATTTGATGCGTCAAAATCAGGCATTGTTATATGCCAAAAGTGCTGAAGTATTTTTTGCAGAATTACTGCAAGATGATGCTGAAAATGCAGGCCAAGTTGATCACTTACAAGAGAACTGGGCAAAACCGATGCCGCCATTTCCAGTCGAAGATGGTTATGTATCGGGCGTGCTGCAAGATGAGTCAGGGAAATTTAATTTAAATAGTTTGCTGACAACCGAAGATCAAGTAAACGAAAAAGCAAAAAAATATTTTGAAAAATTATTGCAGCGTGTTGGGCTACCTGCGCAATTAAGTGAAGCTGTGATTGATTGGCAAGATGCAGATGATGAACCGAGTGGTGCTATGGGTGCAGAGTCGAGTTATTACCAAGGTTTGCCAATTCCTTATTTACCGCCCAATAGCTTGTTTCATAGTGCGGAAGAATTAAAACAAGTCCGTGGTTTTGAAGGTGCGAAGTATCAGCAAATTGCACCTTATGTGAGTGCCTTGCCAAAACGAGATACCACTATCAATATTAATACCGCACCTGCTTTAGTTTTGGCGAGCTTTGATGAAAAATTGGATGTGGTTGCTGTGCAAAATCTACTTGATCGTCGTAATGCCAATTTAGAGCACTTTAGCAATGTAAATGCTTTGTGGGAGTTAGATGGCTTTCAAGCTGTCGATAGCGCGATACGCAATGAATTTACAAGTTTATTGGGTGTGCAATCCCATTATTTTAAAGCCAAAATTGAAGTGGTATTGGGCGAGCGCAAACGTCAATTTAGCAGTGATTTGGTGCGTAGCGAAAAATCTGTCAATGTCAGTGGGCGAAGTCTGGCGCCATTTTAAGTATTAGCATTAACCTTGACTTAGTTGCTGTTATTCGGATGCAAATGCATTGCATATCTGTACTGAAACTGATCATTACGATTTTTGTCTGGCAATCTGCGGGCTAAAATTGGCTTATTGTTCACGTTTTGCATTATAATTAAAAAGAATATCCCCCAAATATTTTGATGACGTTAAGACCCATGTTAATTCGAAAGTTATTTAAGTTTGAAAATGCGCATATTGTGCGTAATTGCACTTCAGACCGCTGTAAGCGCTCGATTCATGGTCATAGCTATAAAGTAGAATTATTACTGAAAGCTTCAAAACTTGATCATGGACAAATGGTGTATGACTTTGGTTTGCTTAAAGGTGTAATCAAAGAATTATTTGATGCCTTCGATCATGCCATTTGTTTTTGGGAGCAGGATGACCCTGCATATATTCAAGCCTGCAAAACGTTCAGCGCACGTTGGGTATCTTTACCAGTATCGCCATCAGCAGAGCAGTTTTCACGTATTTTCTTTTATTTGGCACAACAAGTTTTGGCATCAACCATCACACAAAATGGGGAAGGTGATGTAGAAGTCTATTCTGTGATTGTACATGAAACTGATACAGGCTATGCACAAAGCTTTTTGGAAGATATTGAAAATGCGCAGATGGGATTGCTAAGTCTGGATCAAATTCATTTCTCTGAGCAAGTACAGACAGAATGGTCAGACCCACAAATGTATGAAAAATTAAAACAGGGGATGACATTCCAAAACCCGAATGTCGAGTTACAAGTTAAACTTTAAATCACATCATTAGACATCAACAAGGATTGATAGCGGTATGTCTTTTACTGAGCAGCAATATGCGAGCTTAAATAAAGTTCAGTTAGATGAGAGTTGGAAATACAATCTAGCTGAATTTTTATTGAGTCCACAAATGGATGCGCTACGCGATTTTTTGTTGCAGGAAAAACAACAGAATAAGGTGATTTATCCACCAAGTTCACTGATATTTAATGCTCTAAATACCACGCCTTTAAATCAGGTGAAAGTCGTGATTATTGGGCAAGACCCTTATCATGGACCTAATCAGGCACATGGACTTAGTTTTTCTGTACAAAGAGGGGTTGCATTGCCACCATCTTTGCGTAATATTTTCCATGAGTTACATACAGATTTAGGTGTGCCTATTCCAAGACACGGTGATTTAACGCATTGGGCAGAGCAAGGGGTATTGCTGCTCAACAGCGTGTTAACGGTAGAAGCAGGACAACCAACCTCGCACCAAAAGCAGGGTTGGGAAGATTTTACAGATCATGTGATTGATGTGTTAAATCAACAACGTGAGCATATTGTGTTTATTTTGTGGGGCGCGTATGCACAACGTAAAGGACAACGTATAGATCCAAATAAACATCTGATTTTGAAGGCAGCGCATCCATCCCCATTGGCAGCAAACCGCGGTGGTTTTTTTGGATGTAAAGTATTTTCAAAATCAAATAATTATCTTAAACAAAATGGCATTGAGCCTATAGACTGGCAGCTGGACGCATGACACATTCTCCCATTTCTAAAGAATATCATCCGGATTTAATTGTCGAAGAAGCAAATAACGGTTGGCGCATTGTACGTTTGAATCGCCCAAAATCTTTGCATGCTTTAGATGAATCTATTGTTTCTGCATTATTGGCAGTATTTGAAGACTTTCATACCGATGATAGCGTAAAAGCAATTTGGCTAGATTCGACCACACCAAAAGCATTTTGTGCAGGCGGTGATGTGCGTAAATTACGTCAGCTTGTCATTAATGATGAGGTTGCAACTGCCAATAAATTCTTTGAGCAAGAATATGCGTTGGACTTGTTGCTACATAACTATGCCAAGCCTGTTTTAGTGTGGGGTGAAGGTTATGTCATGGGTGGTGGCTTAGGTCTATTTATGGCTGCACCATTCCGTTTGGTGACACCGTATTCACGTTTAGCTATGCCAGAAATTAACATTGGTTTATACCCAGATGTAGGGGCAACTCGTTTCTTGGCTGACCGTGGTGCGATTGGCTTGTTCACAGGTTTAACGGGTTCAATTATGACTGCTGCAGGTGCGTATGGTATTGGTTGGGCAACCCATATTTGTGATGCACAACGCGCTTCTGTATTAGAAAAAGTCATTAATATTGACTGGAATCATTACCCTGCAGGTGACTTCCGTGCCATTGATGATACCTTGAACAGCATGCACCGTCCTGTAGGGCCTGGGCCGCTACAGAATTCTTTGGATGTGATTCAAAGCGTGTGCCGTGGTGTGAGTTTTGAAAGTGATTATGAATCCATCATTGGTCTAAGCGATGCACGTAGCGATTGGTTACGTCAAGCCAGTGAAAACTTGCAAAAAGGTTCACCAACCACAGCAGCTTTAACGTGGTTACTATGGCAATGGGGTAAGAAGGTTCACGCTTGGAATGAAGTGTTTGAACTGGAAACGCAAATTTCAGACTGGAAAATTCGCCACGCAGATTTTGTCGAAGGTGTGCGCGCACGTTTGGTCGATAAAGACCTTGCACCAGCTTGGCAGCAAAATGGGCCAGTGCAGCTCAAAACCATTTTTGCAGACAATCCACCTGTGACGAGCATTGAAAGCTGGAATGAGTTATTGAAACAATACGAGATTATTTAATTCGTATTGATTTTTACTCATATTTAAATGTCAGAACAGAACTATAGTGATGAAGACTGGATGCAGCTTGCCTATGCGCAGGCTGCTTTGGCTGCAGCACAGGGGGAAATTCCTGTGGGGGCTGTCATCGTTAGTCAAAATCAAGTGATTGGCGCGGGTTATAACGCGCCTATTTCCTTACACGACGCAACCGCACATGCCGAAATTGTGGCAATCCGTGCAGCATGTGATCATATTCAAAATTATCGTTTGCCTGAAGATGCCACGCTTTATGTCACACTGGAGCCTTGTACCATGTGTGTGGGTGCGCTCATTCATGCGCGAATCAAACGTGTGGTATTTGGAGCAACTGAACCCAAAGCCGGCTCATTGATCAGTGCTAGAAAGCTTTTAGAGTCAGGCTATTACAATCATATTTTTGAGTATCAATCAGGTTGTTTAGAGCAGCAATGTTCAGCCCAGTTGAGTGATTTTTTTAAGATGCGCCGTGCGCAAAAGAAACAACAAAAGCAGCAATAGTTGATAAATGACCTCCATGATCAAAACCAGTTCTGAGTTTTAGGCTTGATTTGCGTTAAACTAAATCAAACACAACATAGCATTCATCATCAGGGCAAACCATGCACGCTATTCAAATTAAAAAAGAATTTAATGCGCCAGTTGCGCAAGTATTTGAATTACTTTCTAAACATGCAACTTATAATATTGCGTTTGCACCAATGCAAGTGGTGCGCATTAAAGACTCTGCTGACCCTGAACGTCCAGATGGTGTAGGTTCGGTGCGTCGTATGGGGATTGGGCCAATTAAACCTTTGCAAGAGCAAATTACCGTGCTTGAACCGAATCAGCGGATTGAATATAAAATCATTAAAAATCCATTGATCAAACATCATTTGGGTACCATTGAATTTCAGCAAGTGGCAGATCACAAAACCTTGGTCACGTATAGCATTGAGCTACAAGCGCGAGTTCCGTTTGTGAGCAAAGCTATTCTTGCGCAGTTGAAAACTGCAATTAAAATTGGTTTATCCAAACTCGCAAAATCTCTCTAATCATTTCGGAAACAGCATGACGGTTCAAATTATTACCATTGATGGCCCTAGCGGTTCAGGTAAAGGCACACTCGCGGCAAAATTGGCAGCATATTATCAGTTTCATTTACTCGACTCTGGTGCGTTGTATCGTTTGTTGGGTTTGGCGTTACATAAGCAGAATTTGCTAGATCAACTTGATACTGAACTGAGTCAATGCGTTGCCATTGCAACACAGCTCAATATTCAATTTGTGACCCAGCCAGATGGCACACAAGTGTTGCTTGATGGTGAAGATGTCACGCAAACCATACGTACCGAACGTGTGGGGGAATATGCCTCAAAAGTTGCGGCAGTACCTGAATTGCGCACAGCATTACTTGCACGTCAGCATGCCTTTGCCCAAGCACCAGGCTTGGTTGCAGATGGACGCGATATGGCGACCAGTATTTTCCCAAATGCGCAGGCTAAAATTTATTTAACTGCTTCGGCAGAGTCACGTGCACAAAGACGAGTAAAACAGTTGCAGGGTATGGGGCTGGATGCTAAAATAAGCGACATTTTAGCGAATATACAGGCTCGCGACAAACGAGACATGGAGCGCACAGTTGCTCCGCTCAAGCCCGCAGAAGATGCTTACATCATTGATAGTTCTGAGTTGAACATTGATGAAGTGTTTGCATTAATGACGGCTTATGTCGATCAGAAGCTTGCTATTTGCCGCGCTTAACCGCGTGAAATAAACCTATTCAGCGAACGCATAGCTTGATCAGTTCTATACGGACTATGTAGACGCTTAACTAAACCGGCCTTGTCTGATCCAAGACCGCTGACTTTATCAGGTATATCATGACCGAATCTTTTGCAGCCCTCTTTGAAGAAAGCGAATTAAACCTCAACGTTGAAAAGGGTGCTGTCATCCAAGGCGTTGTAGTAAGCATCGACTCTGACTGGGTAACAGTTGATACTGGCCTTAAATCAGAAGGCGTTGTTGACCGCGCTGAATTCTTAAACGAACAACGCGAACTTGAAGTTCAAGTTGGTGACACCGTTGATGTTGTTGTTGAAGCACTTGACAACGGTATGGGCCAAACTGTTTTATCACGTGAAAAAGCGAAACGTGCTGAAACTTGGACTAAACTTGAAAAAATCTTTGAAGACGGCGAAATCGTTACTGGTGTTATCTCTGGTAAAGTTAAAGGCGGTTTCACTGTAGACATCGGTCCAGTTCGTGCGTTCTTACCAGGTTCTTTGGTAGACACTCGTCCTATCCGTGACACAACTCACCTTGAAGGTAAAGAGTTAGAGTTCAAAGTTATCAAACTTGATGCTAAACGTAACAACGTTGTTGTATCTCGTCGTGCAGTTATGGAAGCTGAATCTTCAGCTGACCGTGAAGCGCTTCTTGCTCAGCTTGAAGAAGGTCAAACTGTTACTGGTACGATTAAGAACCTTACTGACTACGGTGCATTCGTTGACCTTGGCGGTATTGACGGTCTTCTTCACATCACTGACATGGCTTGGAAACGTATCAAGCATCCATCAGAAGTGGTTGAAGTGGGTCAAGAAGTTACTGTTAAAGTACTTAAATTTGACAAAGAGCGTAACCGCGTATCTTTAGGTCTTAAGCAATTAGGCGAAGATCCATGGTTAGCGATCATGAGCCGTTATCCTAAAGGTTCTATCGTTAAAGCTCGCGTAACAAACTTAACTGACTACGGCTGTTTCGCAGAAATCGCTGAAGGCGTTGAAGGTTTAGTACACGTTTCAGAAATGGACCACACTAACAAAAACATCCACCCATCTAAAGTTGTTCAGATTGGTGACGAAGTTGACGTTATGGTTCTTGAAGTGGACGAAGAGCGTCGTCGTATTTCTCTTGGTATCAAACAAACTCGTGCTAACCCATGGGAAGAGTTTGCTAAGAACCACGACAAAGGTGAAAAAGTTTCAGGTACAATCAAGTCAATCACTGACTTCGGTATCTTCATCGGTTTACCAGGCGGTATCGATGGCCTAGTTCACTTGTCTGACATTTCTTGGAACGAGCAAGGCGAAGAAGCTATTCGTCGTTACAAGAAAGGTGACACTGTTGAAGCGGTTATCCTTTCTGTAGACGCTGAAGGCAACCGTATCAGCCTTGGTATCAAGCAATTGAACAGCGATCCATTCAACGATTTCTTAGCTGCTAACGAACGTGGTGCTTTGGTTAAAGGTACTGTAACTGCTGTTGATGCTCGTGGCGCAACTGTTAAGTTAGCTGACGAAGTTGAAGCAACACTTAAAGCATCTGAAATCAACCGTGATCGCGTTGAAGATGCAACTAAGTTCTTGGAAGTTGGTCAAGAAGTTGAAGCGAAAATCATCAACGTAGACCGTAAATCTCGCTCTATCAACTTGTCTATCAAAGCGAAAGACGAAGCTGAAGAGAAAGAAGCTGTTGCTAACTTGAAAACTGCAACTAGCGGTCAAGACAATGGTCCTAAGACAATTGGTGACTTGATCAAAGCTCAAATGGGCAACTAAGTTGCGGGTAAACTGTATGGTTAATGTAAATTAGCACATACTTTTTACACAAATACTGTAAACGGTAGCGTAGTATTCAATTATTACGCTACCGTTTTGTATTTAAACAGGTTATTATCAGTTTAGGTAAAAGTAGCTTGATAATTAAAGAGGTCGCAGATGACTACTGAAGCACTTAATAAGTCTGATTTGATAGAACGAATTGCTTTGAAAAATCCACATTTGGCTGAGCCATTGGTGGAAGAAGCTGTGAAGATCATGATTGATCAAATGATTGCATCACTATCGGCAGATAACCGAATTGAAATTCGTGGATTCGGTAGTTTTGCATTGCATCACCGTGAACCACGTGTAGGTCGTAACCCAAAAACAGGTAAGTCTGTAGAAGTTGCGGCTAAAGCTGTACCGCACTTTAAACCGGGTAAAGCACTACGTGATGCAGTAAACGAGTCTGTAAATAAATAAAATTCCTAGGGGTGTTTATGCGTTACGTTCTAGTCGCTATTTTAGTTATTCTATTTGGATATTCTCTGGCATTGGTTTTGCAAAACGGCACTGAACTTTCAGTTGACCTGTTATTTACTCAAGTGCCTGCAATGCGTTTGGGTCTATTGCTACTGATTACATTGGCACTTGGTTTGGTGCTAGGGTTATTGTTGGGCGTGCAGGTTTTCCGTGTATTCCAAAATAGTTGGGAAATTAAGCGACTACGTAAAGATATTGAATACCTACGCAAAGAGCAAATTCATGCAGCTCAACTGGCTGCTGCTGAAGCTGCTGCGCATACTCGTCATGAAAAAACGGTATTAGATGTGCATACTGAAGATCGTTCTTCTAATGCACTTTAATTTGCTCTGTTGAGCGAATTGATCATCAACACCTCAAGGTTATCTTGGGGTGTTTTTTTATGTGTGCCTTTGACGAATGGCTGATTATCGCTGCGATGGGGGATAAGCTGTCTTTTTGACTATCTGCTTGGCACGAATCACTTTATAATAGCGACTCTTTGTCAAATCCATAGGTAATTCTCTTGAGTATCATTGTTGCCCTCGATGCTAAAAGCCAATATGACGCCTTAATCATTGCAGAACAATTAGACCCTGCATTATGTCGAGTAAAAGTTGGTAAAGAGTTATTTACCCATGAAGGTCCTGCAGTCGTGAAAGCCTTGCATGACAAAGGTTTTGAGGTTTTTCTAGATTTGAAATTTCACGATATTCCAAATACAACGGCTCAGGCTGTATGTGCTGCAGCAGATTTAGGCGTATGGATGGTCAACGTGCATGCCTCAGGTGGTCGTAAAATGATGGAAACCTGTGTGGAGCGTTTAAAAGCAGGGAATTATCAGACTCAACTGATTGCAGTGACTGTACTAACCTCTATGGGGCGTGAAGATTTAAAAGATTTAGGTTTAGATATTGAGCCTTTTGAGCAAGTTCAGCGTTTAGCTAAACTCACTCAAGAAAGTGGTTTAGATGGTGTGGTGTGTTCTGCGCAAGAAGCCAAAATGTTGCGTGAAATCTTAGGGCAGGATTTTGCCTTAGTAACTCCAGGGATTCGTCCTGAAGGCTCAAATGCCGATGATCAAAAACGTATTGTGACTCCCAAACAAGCTATGCTGGATGGTTCTACGCATTTGGTGATTGGTCGTCCAATTACAAAATCTGAAAATCCACGTCAGACTTTGAAAGATATTTTAGCGACGCTTTAATTTTACTATCGCTGACTCTCTAAAAGGGAGATAAGCCCTCTCTCTAACTCTCGCCTAAATAGAGCGCAAACCCTCTCTCCAACTCTCTCCCAGAGGGAGAGAGGACAATTGTTGATTCTTTTTAAATAGCAGCCAATACACTTACAGCAATGGGTGCAAGGATTGACAATACAAATCCACTGACCATGGCATGTGGAATAAAATCGTTGCCACAGGCTTGTTTTACCATGGGCAAAGTGACGTCCATGGCAGTTGCGCCTGCGGCAGAAATTGCAGCACGTGGATAACGCCATCCCAAAATATACATCAGCAATATCGCAAAAATCTCTCTGAATAAATCATTCATTAACGCAATACTACCCAATTCGGCATTGCGAAGTTCCGACACCACAATCCCGCTCATGGAATAAAATCCATAACCTTGTGAGAGCATAAGCAAATCTTGTAGAGCGATGGGGAGCCAAAGTGCGCAAAGTAGTACCCCTGCAACTGAACCGAAAATACAGCCTACGGGCACCATTAAAATTTTCCAATTCAGCCAAGAACGATCTAAAGGCGAATAAGCGAGATCGAGTCCAATCATCCACATAAACAGCAACAGTAAATACCAAGTGTTGATCTGAACTTGGAAATCCATAGCACTAAAAAGTAGATGCAGCACGTAGCCTGCCAAAAGTGCAAAAAAGGCATAACTGATGTTGATGCAGGATTGAATCAACAACTGTAATGAAACTTTGCCTTGCGTTGCTTGCAGCCCCAAACCTTTGTAAAGCAAATAACAACACAGAAAAGCACCAATTGATGTAGCAAATGCAATCTGTAAAGCTGTAGATAGAATATGCGATGGCTGCTGTAGTGAACCGAGCGTTTGTGAAAATTCCATCGCAATTGCAATTAGCAGGATATAGCTAAAATATGGAAGCAGTTGAAACGCAATTTTTTCGATTATTCGAGGGAGGCGTTTTGCCAGTACAAAGCCTAGACATAAACAGCAGAGTAATTGGAAAATCAGCCAAAGAGATTGCATGAGATCAACAGGTGGGAGATAGATAAAAACCTGTTGATTATGCCAGTTTGCTTTTAAAAGCGGAAATTTATGCCGCTTTACTGATTAATCTGAAATCACTCGGATGCAGCGACTTGGTTTTTAGCCAATATTTCCAAGTATAGGTTGGCCAAAGTGCAAAGTTTTTTCCACCATCTTGTTGATACCAACTTACACAGCCAGATTGCCAAACCGTGTTATTTAGCATGTCTTGCACATCGTGGTTAAATTGATCTTGTACTTGATCTTTTACTACAATTGCATTGCTCTGTGATTGTGCCACCAAATCCATCATTTGCAGAATGTAATCGACTTGCGATTCGATCATAAAAATAACCGAGTTATGCGCCAAAACTGTATTTGGCCCAAGCAACTGAAACAGGTTCGGAAAACCTTTGTGGCTAATGCCGTAATAGCTTTCTGCGCCATCTTTCCATGCCTGTTTTAATTCAACGCCATGTTCACCAATGCAGCTAAATGGCTGTAGATAGATACGCGGATCGGTAATAAAGCCTGTGCCATAAATCAGACAATCAATTTTTCGCATTTTACCATCTTTGGTGATGATGCTGTCTGCAGTCAATTCCTGTATTGCATCAGTCACTAATTCGACGTTGTCACGGTTAAAAGTTGGGAAGTATTTATTGGACACTAAAATACGTTTACATCCCATAATGTAGTCAGGCGTGAGTTTTTGTGCCAATTGTTTGTCTTTGACCTGAAAACGAATAAAGGCTTCTGCCAGTTTTTGGGTATATTTCATCACGCTAGGTTGCATGATTGGAATTGCACGTGATTCATTCGACCAATACAAACGCGCACGATGCAACTTTCTAAACCAGTCTGCTTGTTTAAACAGTTTTTTCTCAATATTCAGATATTTGCGTTCATCTCGTGGAATGACCCATGCAGCTGTACATTGCATGACATATAACTGTTTAACTTGAGGTGCAATTTCAGGAATGTATTGAATCGCGCTGCCGCCTGTGCCAATAGATGCCACAACTTTGCTATTTAAGTTGTATTGATGATCCCATTGAGACGAGTGAAAAACCTTGCCCTGAAACTTTTCAATGCCTTTAATGTGCGGGATTTGTGGCACATGCAGTGGGCCAGAAGCAAAGACTAAATATTGGCAACTCAATTGTCTGCCATCTTTTAACGCAACATGCCATACACAGTCTTTTTCATGGTATTCGGTATGCACCACTTCGCTGTTAAATTGGCAATATTCGCGCAGATTAAACTGTTGCACCACATCTTGAATATACTGAAAAATTTCTGGTGCTTCGGCATAGCGTTTTGACCAGTCAGTTTTGGGTGCAAATGACAATGAATACAGATGCGACTGCACATCACAAGCCGCGCCAGGGTATTGATTTTCACGCCAAGTACCACCCACTTCATTAGACTTTTCTAAAATTACAAAGTTATGAATGTTGCGTTGTAGCAAACGAATCGCCATGGCTAATCCACCAAAGCCTGCGCCAATAATTGCGACTTGATAATGAGCTGCTGCATCCTGCATGAAGACATCCTTATATTTATTTTGTTTGACTTGAGTTTGTTTGAGTCAGGATAGAATAAGCCAGCATGTGGTAACATGATCGTGCTGACATAAAAATTGATATTTTCGGCAATTTCTATCTGTGGATGAATCGGGTAAAAAGGATATTCCGTTTCGCACTGTTCATTTTATGAAAAGATCCATACTTGGCTTAATGTATTTAATACAAGGCATGCGTAAAGCAGGCGTTGATGTCGATGCAAAATTGCAAAGTATCGGCTTGCGTGCAGATGCGCTGGATACCAGTTCAATTATTCATCCGAGTTTGGAATGGGATATTCTCAAAGTCATTGGTGAAGATGTAGAGCCTGAAATGGGGCTGTTTATTGGACAGCATTATGCTTTGGCAGGTTATGGTCCTTTACTGATGTTATTGGTGACCAGTCCAGATATTGCCACTGCATTAGAAAAAGGGATTCAATATCAGGGATTGACGCATTTAAGCGGGAAACTGAGTTTGCAACATAGC
Source organism: Acinetobacter sp. YH12135 (assembly GCF_013418565.1). Lineage (NCBI taxonomy): Bacteria > Pseudomonadati > Pseudomonadota > Gammaproteobacteria > Moraxellales > Moraxellaceae > Acinetobacter > Acinetobacter sp. YH12135. The sequence continues at coordinate 14,180 of NZ_VPBU01000022.1, read as the reverse complement.
ACGCGACATATTGCCTTGTGTTATCAACCCAATGATTTACATAGTAGTTTAGGTGTATTGCGTGCGCAGTGTGAAATTTCAGGCACGTTCAAATTTATTCAAGACCTATATAAAATGATGGGGATGAGTGCGCCACGTATTCGCATAGAATTGCCATTTGCACAGCCGCAGCAAAGTGAAGTTTTGCAAACTTTTTATGATTATTACGGTCAAGATATTGTTTTTAATCAACCCCAAGCAGCGTTTTGGTTTGATGATGCAGTTCTCACAGCACGTATTCCATCTGCCGATGCAGTCACTTTTAGTAGTTATGAAGCCAAATGCGTGATTGAGTTAGAGCGACTTAAACTCGAAGATGATGCGCCTTCGGTGGTACAGCGCGTAAAAGATTATTTGGAATTACAACAAGGCAGTATGCCGAGCATGGCAGAAACAGCACATGCTTTGCAAATTCCTGAACGGACATTGCGCCATCAACTGCAACAATTGAACACTAGTTACAAACAAATTCGTGAAGATCTTATCAAAGATAAAGCATTGCGATTAATTGAATATCAGGAATATTCAATTGAAATGATTGCAGAGTTACTTGGTTATTCAGAACCCGCAGCATTTAATCATGCCTTTAAGCGGTGGTTTGGACAAAGTCCACGCCAATATACAAAATAGCCTAAGTATTTTGCAAACTATGCCAAAGTGCTATATCTCGTGATTCGATCTTCGTTATAATCTATTTGCCCAAATAAGTACTGATGAATATGTCTGATTTTAATTCGCCACAAACCACAGCCTTTACTCCATTATCGCCTGCGGAGCGTTATGCACAAGCGTTAGCCTCTGGACAATTTATGCCAGATGATGCGCAGGCGCAGGCTGTACACGAACTTGAGCGTGTGTGGCAGGAATTAATTCAACGCTATAAAGCATCAAAAAAAGCGTTCCGCCGTTTCCGCCGCCAAACAGCACCACAGGGTGTTTATATGTGGGGTGGTGTAGGTCGTGGTAAAACATGGCTCATGGATCAGTTTTACGACTCGATTCCATTTAGACGTAAAACACGTATGCACTTTCACCACTTTATGCAGCATGTGCATCGTGAACTGAACAAACTTTCAGGGCAGCGTAACCCGCTCGATTCTGTTGCAGACCAAATTTATAAAGATGCAGTGGTGATTTGTTTCGATGAATTTTTCGTATCTAACGTGACTGATGCGATGATTCTGAGTGACTTGTTCCAAAAATTATTCCATCGTGGCATTACTTTGGTGGCAACATCTAACATCGCCCCAGACGGTTTATATAAAAATGGTATCCATCGAGATCGTTTTATTCCAACCATTGAAATGGTCAAAAAACATTGCCAAGTGCTAAATGTCGATGCTGGTGTAGATTATCGCTTACGTGTTTTGAAACAGGCGCAATTATTTAAATCGCCTTTAACGCATGATAATCAAAACTGGATGGCACAGCGTTTCAGTGCTTTGAGTAATACACAACATTATTCTTCTGAGCCAATTATTATCAACCAACGTATTGTTGAAACAATTGCGCATACTGAAGATGTGTTGTGGTGTGAATTTTCAGAACTGTGCTTTAAACCGCGTAGTCCTGCAGACTTTATTGAAATTGCCAACATCTACAACACGGTTTTGGTGAGCAATGTACCGCATTTAACAGACTTCTTGTCTGAAGGAACACGTCGTTTTATTTATTTGGTCGATGAATTTTATGATCGTGGTGTCAAGTTATTACTGACTTCTGAAGATTCGATTATTGAAATTTATCAGGGCGAAAAACTGGCATTTGAAATTGAACGCACACGTTCACGTTTATTGGAAATGCAGTCTGATGATTACTTAAATGAAGAACATCGACAGATACAGGCCACCGAAGCCAAACATCAAATCAGTTGATCTTTTAAGCGCCTAGAACTAGGCGCTTTTTTATGATAGAAAAGATGTGACTGTTGGTTTTATCGACATTTTGTCATAAACATGGCTTAATCTTGAAGGGTTGCAATAAGACTGACGTCGATTTTTACAACAAAATCTGAACTTAAGTCTAATTTCGACATTTCAAAAACTTTATACACTGTAAAAGTGTATTTAGATGAGTAATAGTGTCGTGTTTCTGATCAGGATTTATGATGATTGTTGTCATTCATCTTGTAATAAATGATCGTTATTTTGAAATGTGATAATACTATTCAGCTAAATATAAATCAGTATACTAGAATCTCTTGTATAAAAAGTAGCAATATCAGGAAAGACAATGACTGCACGTATTCAAAAAGGCAAGTTAGCGATTGCTAAAGAACTTTACGATTTCATCGAAAATGAAGCATTACCAGGTTCTGGTTTGGACAGTGATACATACTGGAAAAACTTTGAGCAAGTCGTTGTCGATCTTAGCCCTAAGAACAAAACATTACTCGCAAAGCGTGATGAGCTTCAGGCTAAAATTGATGAATGGCACCGCAATAATACATTTGAATTAGAAGCTTACAAAGCTTTCTTGACTGAAATTGGCTACTTATTACCAGAAGTAGAAGATTTTCAAATTACCACCGAAAATGTTGATGAAGAAATCGCATTATTGGCTGGTCCACAGCTCGTAGTACCTGTACGTAACGCACGTTATTGCTTGAACGCAGCAAACGCACGTTGGGGTTCGTTATATGACGCACTTTACGGTTTTGACGTTATTTCTGAAGAAAATGGCGCAGAAAAAGGTAAAGGCTACAACCCAGTTCGTGGTGAAAAAGTAATTGCATTCGCGAAAAACTTCTTAAATGAAACTTTCCCATTGGCGCAAGGTTCACATGCCGACGCGACTCAATATGCTGTAGAAGCAAACAAACTTGTTGTTCGCCTAAAAGATGGTTCTACAACAACTGTTGCGGATAGCTCTAAATTCGTTGGTTACAATGGCGAAGCTTCTGCACCAACTGAAATCGTACTGAAAAATAACGGCCTGCACGCAGTCATCCAGATTGATGCAAACAGCCCAATTGGACAGACAGATGCAGCTGGCGTGAAAGATGTTGTGCTTGAAGCGGCTGTAACGACGATTCAAGACTTGGAAGACTCTGTTGCAGCAGTTGATGCTGAAGAAAAAGTTGAAGGCTACCGTAACTGGTTAGGCTTGATGAAAGGTACGCTTGAAGAGTCTATCGAGAAAAATGGCAAGACCATTACCCGTAAACTAAATGCTGACCGCACCTTCAAAAATGTTGAAGGCGGTGAGACCAAGGTTCATGGCCGTTCATTGATGCTGCTTCGTAACGTGGGTCACTTGATGACAAACCCGGCGATCCTTGTAGATGGCGAAGAAATTTATGAAGGCATCATGGATGCATTGGTCACTCCATTGCTTTCTGTGGCTGATATCCGTGGTGAGAACACGATCAAGAACTCACGTACCGGTTCTATGTATATCGTTAAGCCAAAAATGCACGGTCCAGAAGAAGTAGCATTTGCGGTTGAGCTGTTTGAACGTGCTGAACAAGCGCTTGGCTTACCTGCTAAAACCCTGAAAATCGGTATCATGGATGAAGAGCGTCGTACCTCTGTTAACCTGAAAAACTGTATTGCTCAGGCGAAAGACCGTACCATCTTTATTAACACCGGTTTCATGGATCGTACAGGTGATGAAATCCATACCTTCATGGAAGCAGGTCCATTTGTTCGTAAAGGCGAAATCAAAGGCCAAAAATGGTTCCCAGCTTACGAAAACCGTAACGTCATGGTAGGTCTACAAACAGGTCTACGTGGTAAAGCACAGATTGGTAAAGGCATGTGGCCAAAACCAGACATGCTGTTAGACATGTACAAAACCAAGACTGAACATCCTGAAGCAGGCGCAAGCTGTGCATGGGTTCCGTCTCCAACAGGTGCAGTGATTCACGCGATTCACTACCATCAAATTAATGTAGCAAACCGTCAGCAAGAATTGCTTGCAACTGAAGCATTGCCTTTAGATGATTTGTTAACTCCACCTCTTGCAACTGATACCAACTGGTCTGAAGAAGAGAAACTAAAAGAACTGGAAAATAACTGCCAAGGTATCTTGGGTTATGTCGTTCGTTGGGTTGATCTGGGTGTAGGTTGTTCTAAAGTTCCAGACATCAATGATGTGGGCCTGATGGAAGACCGTGCAACTTTACGTATTTCTTCTCAGCACGTTGCCAACTGGTTACGTCACGGAATTGTAACGCGTGAACAGGTTGAAGAAGTAATGCAGCGCATGGCGAAAATTGTAGATCAACAAAATGCTGATGATCCACTATACACGCCTATGTCTAACGACTTTGCTAATAACATTGCATTCCAAGCTGCATCTGACTTGATCTTCAAAGGTGGCGAGCAACCTTCTGGTTACACAGAGCCACTTTTACACGCAGCGCGTTTAAAGTTAAAAGGTTATACAGGTGATTAATCCTTTAGGATTTGATTTACTGATTGTGTAATACAAACAAATGAGCCTCTTCGGAGGCTTTTTTGTTGCCTGTATTTTGCTTATGGTTTTTTGAAAATTTTGCAGCTGAATAGTTACAGGATGTACTTGCTGCTAGAAAAACATCAAGCTGCGGAGTAGAGTGAAAGTCATATATAAAAAGTAGCGCAAGGACAAATACATGCCAGCATATCAAGATTTGAATCAACAATTTATTGGCGGCAAGTGGTCGGTTGGGACATCTACTAAAACCATTCCAAACTTGAATCCATATCATCAAACTACAATTTTTGAGATGCAGGGCGCCAGCGTGGTAGATGTTGATAGTGCCTATAGTACAGCGCAAAAAGCTTTTGATGAACAATTGATTCAATCCACAAGTCTGCGTCAATACATCATTAAGAACTTAGAGCAAGTCATTCAGCAACGACGCGAAGAAATTATCCAGTGGCTGATTGATGAGTCGGGCAGTACCCGTTTAAAAGCCAATATCGAAGTCGATGCTGCTTTAGGGATTATTCAAGAAGCTGCACAATTTCCCGAGCAAATGACCACGACGCAACTGGAAAGCAAAGATCCGAAAGTCCGTAGTGTTGTTTTGCGTAAACCTTTGGGTGTTATTGCTGTGATCAGTCCGTGGAATTTCCCTTTCCATTTGTCTATGCGTTCAGTGGTTACAGCGATTGCTTGTGGTAATAGTGTAGTGCTCAAACCTGCCAGTGATACGCCAGTCACAGGTGGAACTATACTCGGTAAACTGTTCGAAGAAGCAGACTTGCCTGCAGGCGTACTCAATGTGGTGGCGGGTGCGAGTCGTGAAATTGGTGATTACTTTGTTGAGCATGCAACTCCTAAAATGATTTCATTTACAGGCTCTACAGAAGTTGGACAGCATGTAGGGCAACTGGCCGTTGCGGGTGAGCATTTAAAACGTGTCGCCTTAGAACTCGGTGGCAATGCACCTTTAGTCATTTTGGATGATGCAGATATAGATTTGGCCGTAGAACTAACTGTGATGGGGCGCTTTTTGCATCAAGGTCAAATTTGCATGAGTACCAATCGGGTCATTGTCGATCAGTCTATTTATGCAGCCTATCTTGAAAAATTGTTAGCAAGTGTGTCGCAATTAGTAGTAGGTGATCCGAATAAAAATGACACCTTGATTGGACCAATTATTAATGCAGAACAGGTGAAAAAGCATCAGCATATTATTCAAAAAGCACAGGCGCAGGGTGCAGAATTGGTTTATGCGGGCGGGGTTACGGGGAACTTAGTTGCACCACATGTTTTTGTGAATGTCGCTGCCGATTCAGAAATTGTACAAAATGAAAGTTTTGGACCTATTTTACCGATTCTCAAAGCAGCAGATACCGCACATGCCTTACAGTTAGCGAACGATACACGCTATGGTTTATCTGCTGCTGTATGCACTACAAATGTAGAACGCGGTGCAGAATTTGCAGCACAGTTTGATGTTGGAATGACACATATTAATGGTATTACCGTTGCCGATCATGCCAATGCACCGTTTGGTGGTGAGAAAAACTCAGGCTTAGGTCGTTTTAATGGGCGCTGGATATTTGAAGAATTTACCCGCACGCATTGGCTGACATTGCCAGCTTAACGGTAATTATTTGTCCTGCGTTTTGTTTGAGTAAGAAGGAATGCGTGGGTGCGCACTTACTGTTCATGATCAAAACGCATAATATAGTGCGTGTGTCTAATCATCCAATTTGTATATGTGTGCCAATTTTAAACCAATAAGCATAGCGCAATTATCTGCATTAGGTCTGCCTGAAATTCCGTTTGAATATGCTGAAGAAGCGTATCCAAATTCGAGTGTGCCACTATTGTTTAAGTCTGAACAAGGTTTAGAGTGGCGCTCGGTGAATTTTGGCTTGATTCCCAAATGGGCGGAAGACAGAAGTATTGCGCAAAAAACCTATAATTGCCGTAACGAAACTTTATTAGAAAAACCAAGTTTTAGTGAAGCTGCTTATAAGTGTAAATTTGGCGCGATTGTTGTGTCAGAATTTTATGAATCCAAATATATAGACAGTAAACCGCAGCGTTGGGGTGTACGTCGTAAAGATGGACAGGCCTTTTTTATTGCAGCACTGTATGAAATTTGCCGTTTAAAGGATGGGCAAGGCACGGAAGAAATTGTCCGTTCTGCGAGTATGATTACCATGGACGCAATTGATCACGCGATGATGAAGGAATTTCATGAGCCTGGGCCAGTCAAACGTTCTGTTATTGTTATTCCACATGCACGTTTAGATGAATGGCTAAGTTTGAAAACACCGAACATACACAGCTTTGTGCAGGGCTTTCCTTTAGACGAGTTTGAGTGTTCACATGTACCAAAAGCAAAGATCGAAAAAGTAAGCCCCCAGCTCAATTTTTTCGATCTTTAAGTACATCTTGTGCTTATATAGGATAAGAACAGATGTGGAACAATAACGTGATGTTTAGCGTGCTAAATTATTAAAAATATGACGTAAACTTTCCATCATTTTTTCAATTTGTAGTGGAGTTAAACCATCAAATGACTGCTCTAAAACAACGCTAGTCAGATCATTAATTTTGTTGGTCATCTCATTACCTTTTTCAGTAAGCACGACACGAGTGATACGCGCATCATCATCACAAGAATAAGTTTCAACCAAACCTTCATCTTTTAAACGATAAACAATTTTAGTTGTAGTTGACATTTTTGACACCACCATGTCTGACAAATCAGACACACTCGCATGTGCTTTTGACCTTAATGCCAATAAAATACGACGGCGAGAATTATCTAAACCATACTTTTTAAGTGCCTGATCGACATTCTGTACATATTGAGCATGTACTTGTGTGACCCAATAATACGGAAATTGTTCAATATCATATTGGTCGGCGGATGGTAGAAATTTTGAATATTTCTTGGACATTGCATATTCCCTGCATTGTTTTAATTGTATTTTTGATATTTCACATTTTATGTGAAAACTCATGTGCTTAGCAAGATGCTTTCAGTGGCTAAAATTTGGTTGAAATCTGACGAAATATGATGAATCTCGATTTAGAAGCTGGCTTTGAAATGGCTATTTTTCCAAGCGCGTAGGCATTTGTTTAAGTTCAATCCATATTCATGTGTCATATCAATTAATCCTATAGAATTGTTTTAGTTTGGATTAGTAGTGAGTTATCTGGTTTTATAAGTTGAATTATCAATTTAACCATCAACTTAGGCTGCATTTTAGTTAAAAAAATACATTTGTACACTTGGCTTTTAGGTAAAAGTGCGGGTTATTGCGTTGAATTTTGCAAAAAAATTATAAGCTTTGGTCTAATCTTTTAACAATAGTTGTTTTTTATCAATATTTTAAGTTTAGATTAAAGTGTGGGTTGGCTTACAGTTGTAATCTATGACTAATGCGTCTAAAAATACATTACAATTCATTTGACATTTTTAATCCATTCTCACGGCTTTTGTTTGGCTGTCATCGCTCTAAAAAAATTAAGAATGTGAAAAATAAAGTAAAAACCTTCTTATAGATCGTACTGTTTAGTTTTATTCAAAAAAATTAAAAATTTAATTACAAATGTTCAAGATTGTGCATAATTAAGCTATCTATTGCTAAAAAGGTTACTTTTATGGATCCGTCGCCGTGCGCAGGTCTACTTTATATTTCGATTTCTGCTAACTATCTCGGAGCTATGAACTAATGGAGTTTTTATTAGATCCGGGAATATGGGTTGGTTTAATTACACTTATTATTCTAGAAATCGTATTAGGTATTGATAACCTAGTCTTTATTGCAATTCTTGCAGAAAAATTACCCCCAGAACAGCGTGATAAAGCCCGTGTGATTGGCTTATCTTTAGCGTTGTTTATGCGTTTAGGATTGTTATTTGCAATCTCTTGGTTGGTTACTTTAACCGAACCGTTAATTACCTTATTTGAAAAAACCTTTTCAGGGCGTGACCTCATTCTCTTGGGTGGCGGTTTGTTCCTCGTCTATAAGGCGGTAGGAGAGTTGCATGAGAAGATGGAAGGCAAACCCGAAGTCAAAGTCACGACCAATGTGGTTTATGCAAGTTTTGCCGCAGTTGTAGCACAAATTGTTGTTCTAGATGCAGTTTTCTCTTTAGACTCAGTCATTACCGCAATTGGCATGGTCGACAACATCTATGTGATGATGGTTGCCATGGTGGTTGCAATGTTGGTGATGTTACTTGCATCTAAGCCATTAACTGCTTTTGTGAACCGTCATCCAACAGTGGTGATTTTGTGTTTAAGCTTCTTACTATTAATTGGTATCAGCTTGATTGCAGAAGGTTTTGGCTTCCATATCCCTAAAGGTTATATCTATTCGGGTATTGGTGTTGCGATTGCTATTGAAGCGTTTAACCAATTTGGTCAGCGCAATGTTGCAAAACATGAAGCAAAAATTCCGTTACGTCACCGTACTGCAGATTCAATTTTAAAATTGATGGGGGGGCGAGTTGAAACCAGTAGCCCTGATTTGCATAACGAAGCGCAAGAAGCGTTTGCAGATGAAGAACGCTACATGATTGGTGGTGTCTTGACCTTGGCAGAGCGTTCAGTCGCATCAATTATGACGCCACGTAGCCAAATTTCATGGGTCGATATTGAAGATTCACCTGAACAAATCCGCGAACAGATTCTATCTGTACCACACAGCTTATTCCCAGTGTGTCGTGGTAGTTTAGATAAAGTCATTAGTATTGTACGTGCCAAAGAGTTGTTGGATGTATTGGACGAAGAAGAAGAGCTTAAAGCTTTAATTAAACGTCAGCGTCCAATTTACATTTTTGAAAAAATGAAAGTGATTGATGCGATCAATACGTTACGTACCTCTAAAGGTTCTTTGGTTTTAGTCAGCGATGAGTTTGGTAATGTTCAAGGTTTGATTTCACCGCTTGATGTGTTTGAAGCGATTGCAGGTGAATTCCCTGATGCAGACGAACAGTTAGATTTGGTTAAAACCAATGAAAACGAATGGAAAGCAACAGGTATGCTGGATTTATACCAGCTTGAACTTGAACTGGGTATGATGGATCTGATTGAAGAAGATGCAGGCTACATTAGCGTTGCAGGTTTGATTTTAGATAAAACCCAAGGTGAAGTTCAGGTCGGCACGCAGTTGGATTATCAAGGTGTGCACTTTGAAGTGACAGAACTTGATGGTAACCGTATTAAAACTGTGATGATTCGCTTACGCTAATTACTAAGCTTTGAATTAAATCACTCAAAAAGCTCTACCGAAATGGTGGAGCTTTTTTATGGTGTAATAAAAAGATTGTGATGTTTCATCCTGAAAATGTGTATCAGCGATAAGTCTGGATTTTAAAAAGCTGAACATGAAATGTGGCATGGAATAGAAAAAAAGAAACAACCAAACAGGATTACAAATTTGGTTGCTTAAACAGGGAAAAGAAAAAGCGAGAAACTAAAACAAATGTTTAATTTGTATGTGACTTCGCCACTAAAAATTAAACTGCCAATTGATTTTCAATCACATTCCATAAATTTCGATGTGACTTTTTAAACATCGCCATATGCCCAATGGCTTTATGCTGATAACGCTTTGGTTTAAGTTCAATCATATTAGTCGATGCATGGGGATAGAGACGGAGTAAATCTTTCACATTGGCTTCGGTGGCAATCTCATCATCCGAACTCCAAATAGCAGTAATCGGGCAACGAATTTCATCGTGATAATGCTGTGAAACTGTTTTGCCTATAGCATTGATGACATAGCCGGGTTTGCTACAAAATTGTGCCCATTGTTGGGCCACATTTTTAGGTAGGTTTTCGCCCATGCCAATTGCATTGGTTGGGCCATAACCATGTGTGATTCTGGCAAGTGGAAAAATAACTTTAAACATCACAGGGGCAAGTAGGCGAGTACGACCTTTTAAACCTTTTGTGTGGCCTGTAGAGCCTGAAACAGCTACGACTTTTGCCACTTTATGATATTCAGGATTAATCCCCAGTAATTGTCCGCCTGCGCTGTGTCCCAATAAAACCACTTGTTCAGCTTGCGTTTTTTGCAGCAAAGTATTTACTGCTGCAGGAATATCTAACTGCCCCCAATCAACAATACTGGCTTCACATTGTTTCAATGGTTCGTGTAACGAATCACCAATACCACGAAAATCAAAACACAGCACAGCATAGCCTTGTTCATTTAGCCATGTGGCAAAAGCGTGATAAAAATTCTTGGTAATGCCTGTCGCGGGACAAATCAAGACGGGTAGACGCTGTGCTTGTGTATATTGATTTGGATAATAACGGGCAGCGAGGGCATAACCATCTGCACATATAATATTTAAGCTTTCAAATGTGCTCATAATGTTTTAAGGATGATGAGAATAAAGTTACTTTACACGAGTTCCAAAAAGAAACTTGTATTTATTCTGACTCTAAAGTCAAGCTTAGTAGTCTGCGAGTGTAGTTAAATAGCCACACGAAAAATAAAAGAGTGTTAAACATGGAAAGTTTATCTTTGGCAGTGCGCCTTGCGATTATTTTCAGTGGAATATTTTTGTGGGTGGGGATGCTTACAGGCGTGTGGAAATATTGGCAAATTCGTGCTTCTGCCCAAGCGCGTGCTCATTATTATGTGGATATCGCACATCGCAGTAGTTTGTTATATGCACCTGCAAGTTTAATTTTAGCGGTCTTGGCTTATTTTTGTATTTGGGATGCCACTGTAATTTTAATTTGTGTGATTCTAAATTTAGTATTTTTTAGCTTTTCTATTCTGAGTTATATCTTGCATGGATTGCTTAAAGATACCACTAATCAATTTAAACAACCGCATCAAATTGCAGCATGGACATTGCCAAGTTGGTGCATGAGTTTGGCGATGCTGTTATTGATTGTGGCTGAATTGGGTGGGACTAGTGTGTTATTGCTTGGCGCAATCTATGGATTGTTGTAATTCTAATTGCTCAGTTTAATTTTTTCTTGGTAGCCCGTAGAAGATTTTGAGATTTTTGCTGTAGATCAGGAATGATGATTAGAATCTACTTTTTGAGTTTGGCGGCAGAGGAGTGATCCATCTGCCGCAAAGTGAAAGCGAAAAAGCTAAAATGAGTGGGTGCTAGGGTATGATTAATGAACTTCTACGTTTTTATGTTCACGAAACTTTTGGTCAATGGATGTCCAAATCGCAAAGGCTATACATACCAATAAGGCATATAAAAAATAGGTTGGTTTCAAGTTGCCTTGAATTGAGCCTTGGAGCAATAGGGTCAGCATCAGTGCAAAAGTGGTGCTTAAAAAAGTAACTAGATTTTGGTTAGCCTTCAGAGCGTTAATGAAGACTTGCGTATTGAAATGTGAAAACATCTCCATCCCTCCTTGTTATAAATCACTAAAATCAGAGCATTTTAGTCAGATTGGTTTTATTGTTCTACCTTGTTTAGCAAACTATTTCAAGCCCTTATAGTCATATTTTGATAAAAAACATCATTTTCATATGAAATACTACTATTTGTTATCATTTATTTACAAAATAATAAAAAGTAGTGTGTTTTTTAAGCCATTTAAATACGATTTCAATCGTACTTGCATATTTTATGCCAGCTAATTTTGAGGGCGACTATACGACTTTAGCGTTAATTTGAGCTCTGCTTAAAATGGGTGAATGATTTATTTTGTTTTAGTTTTTTATTGAAAATATTTTAATTTCATTTGTTTATTTATACCAAATAATTATTTGGGTTGCTATTATCATGACTGATAAATTGCCTTAAAAAGAGGCAGTTTTAGCACAAGAAACAATAAGTGCGGGTTTGGGTAAAACCTGACAATTATTGTCTAACTTAAATTCGTATTTGGATAAAACACGACTTTAATACAATACAGCTCGAAAATAGAGCATGACTTGAAAAAATAGCCGAGCTCGAAGTCCGTACTGGCTATTTTTTCATTCGATCATGAATTGTAGCGAATACAAAAATCAGTAATGCAGGAATCAACCAAGCGAGGTTTTGTTCACTCAGGGGAAAATTGGTCAGTGTGGTTGGCAAGAATCTAGCTAAGTCTGCGGCCTTCATTGCATCAATGATGCCAAAGAGCAATGCAACTGCGGCAGTAGGTGCAATCACGCGGGTTGGAATACGGAATAATCCCCAGAAAAAGCTGAGTAGAATGACCACAATTGCAGGTGGATAAATCGCGCTTAAAATAGGCACTGAAACTGCAATGAGTTTGGTGAGTCCAAGATTGGAAATAACAAAGGCAAAGCCCACTAAAATAAATACCCAACGGCGATAATGAATTTTAGTAATTTGCTCAAAATATCCAGCACATGCGCATGTCAGTCCAATTGCCGTAACCATGCAGGCAATAAAAATCATTGCAGCTAAAAATACCGAGCCAAATCCGCCAAAAGCATGTTGCACATAGGCATGTAAAATGACTGCACCATTACTGGCATTGGCGGCAACATCGTGACTGCCCATCCCCAGTTTAAATAGGCTTAGATAAACTAAAGTTAAACCGATCCCTGAAATTAAACTTGCCCATACCGCATAGCGGGTGATGAGTTTTTTATCAGTTACGCCACGTGAACGAATCGCATTAATAATCACAATCCCGAATACCAATGCACCTAAGGTATCCATAGTGAGATAACCGTTAATAAAGCCTTCAGATACAGGACTGTTCACATAATTGTGAATGGCAGGTGAAATTGTACCTGTCGGAATAATAAATGCAGTGATGCCTAAAATTAGTAATGACAGAATTTTAAGCGGGGAAAGTACATAGCCCACTGTATCTAAAATTTTGTGTGGATACAGTGAAACTAACATCACCAAGGCAAAATAGATGGCGCTATAAATGAATAAGGTGCTCGCGGAATCGCCAAAATAGGCAGAGAAACCAATTTCATAAGATACGGTAGCGGTACGTGGTGTGGCGAAAAGCGGGCCAACCGCTAAATAACAGACGACTGTTAAAATTAAGCTCGCGATTTTGCCTAAAGGCGAACTTAAAATTTGTATAGAACCTTCGACACGTGACAACGCCATAATGGTAATCACGGGTAAGCCAACTGCGGTAATGAGAAAACCGAGCGCAGCAAGCCAGACGTGTTCGCCCGCTTGCTGTGCCACGATAGGTGGGAAAATAATATTACCTGCACCAATAAACAGCGCAAAGGTCATAAAACCCAAGGCAATAATATCCCGTGTGCGTAAATTCGTCATGGGAGAGAAATAAGATGTAAACAAAAGAAAGCGATTTTAGTAGATCGAGCTATGATTTTCTAATTTATTTTATAGGTCATATGAATATTTTTTATGATATGTGTTTGTAGGCTATTTTAATCTTCACTATAAAAATTAAATAACTTACTGTTTATCTGATGTATTTTTGAAAAATGCTGATCCCACATAGTATAGATGGCTTATCTAGTATAAGTTTTGGTTGCTATTTTAAATGCGCAGTTCTTAAACAAAACTGTTGGTCGCATGACGATGGATACTTGTTTGGCAGCTTGAGCTGATTTTACAAGCCGAAAGGGTTAATAACTGCTAGTTGAAATCTACCTATTTCTATATTATTATATATAAATGAGTAGATATGTTAGTATTGGCGTTGCAGCTAAAACACTGGGTGTTTCCATCCAAACCCTAAGAAGATGGGATGAGGAAGGCACTTTAGTCGCAGATAGAACCCCAAAAAATCACAGACGTTA
>NZ_VPBU01000021.1:0-47534 GCF_013418565.1 Acinetobacter sp. YH12135 | reverse complement strand
TAGCAAGAGTGAACCACCTGATCCCTTCCCGAACTCAGAAGTGAAACCTCTTCGCGCTGATGGTAGTGTGGGGTTACCCATGTGAGAGTAAGTCATCGCCAGCTCATTATTCTAAACACCCTCAACTCACGTTGGGGGTGTTTTTTTATGCAAAAAGAAAATAAAGTTAGAAAAATGAAATTATAAAAAGAAAGGAAACATAAAAGTGAAGGCAAAATAAAACCATCAGGGGATGGTTTTAAAGAGTAAGCATACTTTCTAAATTTGATTAGACATCACGTAGTAGTCGACGTGCATGTTTAAATGCTGTTCTTAAACCTTCTTCTAGTGTTGGATGGTAGAACGGTTTATCTAAAATATCTTCAAGTGTGAGTTCTTCATCAATCATCCAAGCCAATAAGTGCGCCATGTGCTCAGCAGCATCCACAAATAATTCAGCACCTAATAACTTTTGACTTTTATTATCAATATAAACTTCAATAGCACCTTTGTTTTTTCCTAGCACCAAAGCGCGACCTTGTTTTTCATAAGAAACAAAGCCTGTTGTAAATGCAATATTTTGATCTTTCAGTTGTTTATAGTTTTGTCCTACAGATGCCATTTCAGGTGAGCTAAACACAATGCCCATGGGTGTTAATGTTTTTATATTTTCAATGTTTGGAAAGCTTAAACAATTATGCACGGCTGCACGCCCTTCATGTGCTGCTTCATGTTGAATGGGAGTATTCGTGTGTGCATCACCCACAATAAAAATAGCATGCTGTCCGAGTTGTTTGGTATGAGGATCAATTGGGAGTTGTTTGATGTTGTTGAAACTTGTATCAATATTTTCAAGATGAAGCTGATCTAAATAGCTGCGTCTACCCGTAGCAACCAATACATAATCGGCAGTTAAGCTTTGTATTTGTCCATTTTCTTGATATTCAATTTTCACGCCTTGTTCTGTTTTTTGTAGTTGTGTAGGCAAGGTTTCAAATTTGATATTCAATTCTCGACTGAGTGTATCTTGTGCAATGGTTTGTAGTTCTGGGCTGCGGAGTGAACCAACTTTACGACTACGGGCAAAAATAGTGGTATCTACCCCTAAGCGTTGCATAGCTTGAGCCAATTCGATTGCAATTACACCACTGCCAATGACGGCCAAAGATTGGGGTAAGTTCTCTAATTCAAAGATTTGATCTGATGTGATTAAGCGTTCGCCTAATTTTTCTTTCCATGCTTGCTCATAAGCAGGAGTAGAACCGACTGCAATAATAAAAGCTTTTGCCTGATATTGCTGTCCATTCACTTGAATTGTATGGGCATCTATAAAAGTCGCAAAACCTGAAATCTTATGGGATGCTTCCCAACGATCTACATCTTTTTGTGTGGCACGGGTAAAACGATCACGTAATTGGCGTACGTGCGTCATGATTTGGGATGTATCAATTTTTGCATCTACCGTGAGTGCAACTTCTTGTGCATGTTGTATGTCGTGCATGCGATTGGCACTAGAGATGAGAACTTTGCTGGGCATACAACCAACGCGGGCACAGGTGGTGTCCCATGGACCGTGATTGATGATGATTAGGTTTTGGGTGTATTTAATCGCTTCTTTATAGGCGCTAATGCCTGCGGTGCCTGCACCAATAATAATGAGGTCGTACATTTGTGAGCTACTTCAGGTAATAAATAAATTCAGGCTAACACGAGCAAAACATTTATCATGCTTTTATTTACATAAAGCAGTAACTATGGTTACATATCTGACAATATTAATTTTATGTTTGATTAACTCATAGTTTTAGAGGGATTTGGGGAATAACTCAATGAAAAAGAAAGAAATTAGTTTGAAATTTTCGGCTGTGGCTTTAGCAGTTTTATTGGCTGGCTGTGGTGGCGGTGGAAGTGATGGATATTATGGGGGGGATGCTTCTAACGCTAATAGCGGTGGGGCTAATCAAAACCCATCTACTCCAGTCGGTGAACTACCTGAAGTTGCAACTTCAACAAATGCATTTACGCAATTAAACTCTTCTAAGCCTAATTTGTTATTGAGTGGAGATACGACAGTACTTCAAGTCCAATTGCTAGAATCTGCTACAGGTGGAGCATGGTCCGATGAAGAAATTTCATTACAACTAGTTGATGCACAAAATTTAGGTATAAGTTTTGCACCAAGCAAAGCTACTACAGATGAAAATGGATTCGTGACATTTAATCTTACATTAAATACTTTAAATGTCAGTGAAAGTTATAAATCTCAATTATTAAGTACTGGACTACAAATAAATGTATTAAATAGTAAAGGTACTAGTTTGGGGAGTCATGTCCTTAAAGTAGTAGAAAATGAAGAACAAAAAGCACAATATGATTTAGTTGTTAGTGCTAATAAAAATGAACTTTCTCTTACAGGTGATAATGCGATAATAACAGTACGTGCAGTAGACTTAAATGGTGGTTCACTTCAAGGTAAAACGGTGACCCTATCTTTAAAAGACTATACACACGTTCGTTTGGAGAGTGCATCAAGTTTAATAACTGATTCATTCGGAGATGCTAAATTTAAAATTAGCTTGTTACCGACAACGGGTAATGCTGCAGATTTATTGAAACTTAATGGAGTTGATGTAGAAGCGACAATTAAAGATGAAAAAGGTGTAACAGTTACGGAACCTTTCGAGCTTAAAGTCGTGGCTGGCGTTACAGCAACACCAGTAGGGCAAATTACTTTGGGTAATGCAGCCCTTTTAAGTAAAAGCTCAGATCAAGTTTATTATACTGAAAAATTCTCGGCTCAAGTTGTAGATGCTGATGGTAAACCTATTAAAACACCACAAAAAGTTACGATGAAAGTTGATATTATTTCAAGTACAACTGGATACTTTTTAACACAAGCTCAGATTAATGCTATGCGAAGTCAAGATGCCTTATCCTTTGAGCAGAATCGTATAGTTCCAATCCAGAATGAGATTACTACACTAGAGTTAAGTAAGGCACGTTTACAGGCTGATATTGATAAATTAGATCCAAATAGTGCAAATTATGATAGTGATAAGAAGGCTTTAGAGAATCAAATTATCGATATTGACTATAATATATTGGTTAAAAACACTGAAGCTTCAGTTTTGAAAGCTAGACTTGATTTAGTTAATAAAATTACAATTCCGAGTCGTGTTCAATGGGAATGTGGTATAAATCCAACCACTCAATTAGCTACAAGTTTAGTAGATCAAACGAATCAGAGTTTAGGTAGCCAGTATGAATACACTACTGACACAACTGGTAAATTTGATTTTAATATTAATTATCAAAGACGTTATGCTAGATGGCAAACGGTGTTATTAACAGCTTCAGCCCAACGTGCTGATGGCACAAAAATTGAGTCCACAATGACGTATGCATTGGGCGCATTAAAAGAAGATATTGATGCTGCTACTGGGCAACCGTTTGATGTAAGTCCGTTTAACCGTACTGTAGCTGATAATTGTAATTATATTAAACCGTGGACTTCTTTACTGAATTAAGAACTTAGACTAAAAAACAGCGCTTCAGCGCTGTTTTTTATGGGGGATTTCAATTTAAAAATTAAAGAGAAGTCCCCACACTCACACCCACCGTCGGGCGTACTTGCATAGAACTACAAGCACTCAGAAGCAAGACACACATCACCACCAATAAAACTTTATTCATGCAACAAACCTTGAGATTTTGCCTGATGAAATAACGCATTAGAACGAGCGCCACTACGACAAATCATCAGAATGGGTTTTGGAAGCTCATTATAATATTTAGCGAATTCAAGAATGTCTGTTTGAGAAATTTTACCGCTGTTGACAGGTTGATAAATCACACTGATCTGGGATTTTTCCGCGATATTGCGTAATTCACTCACCTTGACTGCATTACCCATCTCTTGATCAGGGCGGTTCACAATCACAGATTTAAAACCTTGCCGCATCAACTGTGAAAATTTGGCAGCATTCATCTGACCTGCAACACTGACTTTGGTATTTAAAGTCTGAACATCGTTTTGAGCGTGACTCAGCGGGATACTGCTACAGATCAGAATACAGCAAAATACATATTTGAGGATGGGTTTAGTCATCCAACAAATCCATTTGTTTTGCCAACTGGAATAAGTTGTTTGAGCGGTTACCCGTACGGCAGAACATCAACACAGGTTTTGGCAATTCGTTATAGTGATTGGCAAAAGTACGCACATCGACTTCAGTAATTTGACCAGACACCACAGGTTGATAGACATAATCTAAGCCTGCTGCACGTGCAGCTTCTTCAATTTGCGCACTGGTTGGTTGCTCAGCACCACCTTCCATATCTGGGCGGTTATTAATAATTGACTTAAAGCCTTTCTCTACAACTTGGCTCACATGTTCAGGACCAATTTGACCCGCAAAACCGACTTGTTCAGACATGGGAATACTCCATCATTTTATTCATGACAATATGCTTTATGATAGCATTAAGCAGATTCAAGAGCAGAATGTTCTGAAATATTTATAACGACGATAACGATAAAATAACGCAATGGAGCGCTTATGCATTCCTATACGGTCGAGCCTTTATATGTCAAAAGTGATCACGAGGTGATTGCTGCAGACTTTTATCGCCCTAAATCTATAGAAAAACCCGCGGTAATTCTGATGGCGCATGGTCTGGCGGCCTTGCGTCATTTTAAATTGGTGCAATACGCACAATATTTTGCTCAGGCAGGCTATGCCGTGGTGCTATTCGATTATCGCTATTGGGGCGGGAGTACGGGGCGTCCACGTGAGTTGGTATCCATAGAGGCGCAGTTAGATGACTGGCGCAGCATGATTTCACATATCGCGGAACGTAAGTTGATTGATGCCAAACGCATGATTCTGTGGGGAACTTCTCTGAGTGGCGGATATGTGCTGAGTTTGGCCTCACGCTTACACAATATTGCCGCGGTCATGGTACAAGTGCCTTTTGTAGATGGTGCGGAAAGTGCCAAGTTATATCCTTTGCAGCAACTTCCGAAAGCCCTAAAAATCTCCAGTCAGGACTATATGGGAGCAAAGGTGGGGATGTCACCCAAAACGCTTGCAGTGGTGGCGCAAAAAGAACTGTGTTTTTTACCGACCACAGACAGTTATGCAGGTTATATGTCAATTGTGAACCCCGATCATTACTGGAGTGGGGAAATTCCTGCTCGGGTGTTTTTTAATTTGATTCGTTATCGCCCCATTCAAGAAGTGCGGCAAATCAACATCCCTGTGTTATTTATTGCTGCACAGCGTGACAGCCTGATTCCAATTGAATCGAGCCGTGAAACGGCCACCAATATTGCGCCTTATGTGCAATATGAAGAGTGGGATATGCAACATTTTGATATTTATCATGGTGAATGGTTTAAAAAAGCCATTCAGACCCAATTAGAGTTTTTACAGCAACTGTTTGGAGTTCAGTAAATGATTATTGTATGCCCTGGATGTGGTGCAAAAAACCGTGTACCTGAAGATAAATTATCTGCAAATCCTGCATGTGGGCAGTGTCATCAAGCGCTGATTCCACTTGCACCCATTGAATTGAATGAGCAAAATTTCAGTAATTTTATCCAAAATAGCGATTTACCTATTCTGATTGATCTTTGGGCGGACTGGTGTGGTCCTTGCAAGATGATGGCACCACATTTTGCAACAGTTGCCAAGCAGAATCCGCAGGTGGTGTTTGCCAAAATTGATACCGAGGCCAATCCACGCTTAAGCAGTGCATTCCATGTGCGCAGTATTCCAACACTGGTATTGATGAATAAAAGCAATGAAATTGCTAGAATAAGCGGCGCGCTACGAGCGACTGAATTACAACAGTGGTTGGATCAGCAACTCAATGCCCAGTCTTAATGCACTGTTCGTGCTAATTTAATGCAAATGTCCGGAGTGAACGTGTCAGATTCTCATGTAAAACCAGAGGGAGTGCTTTCCCTACAAACAATTGCCATGCCAGCAGATACCAACTGGAGTGGAGATGTCTTTGGAGGCTGGATCGTTTCACAGATGGACTTGGCAGGTGCGATTCATGCCGAGCGTTTTAGTAAAGGACGTTGTGCCACGATTTCCATTAACCAAATGACTTTTTTGGTGCCTGTAAAAGTGGGCGATGTGATCAGTTGCTACACCAAAATTTTGAAAGTGGGCAATACTTCAATTCAAATGCAAATTGAAGTGTGGGACAGCCATGATGATTCACGTGAAGCTGTGCGTGTTACCGAAGGGGTATTTACCTTTGTTGCGGTTGATGTCAAAGGCTCAAAACGTCAGATTCCTGAAGAAGCCAAACAGAAGTTTTTAGAAGCTCAGGCTAGTCAAGCATCATAAGTATCAAGCTAGTCAAACATCGTAATGAAAAAAATCCCAGCACAGTAGCTGGGATTTTTTCTTGGAGAGGAAACAGGCGTTAGGCTTATTTCTGCTTTAAATGTGATTTTGACACCCATGCCCACAACATTTCACACTGAATCGGGGCTTCGCCTGATTCATCAATCACACTGACATTGACCAGTGTTTCGCCTTTGTCGGTGCTGTGCATGAGTTGTTGCTGTTCTGGGCTGAGTGTGGCAATGGCTGTCATTGCACCTTGAGTTGGACGTTTAAAGTCCACTTTCAGGCTTTTAATCAGCACAATGGCACTATCAGGTACATTCATAGCAGTCACAAAACCTGTAGCAGTTTCGGCAAGCAGCGCCATAGCACAGGCATGTACCTGTCCAATATGGTTTTGCATGGCTTTATGATTGGCAAGACTGACCACCACTTGCGATGGGGTTACTTCTTGATAGCGAATTTTCGCAGTGCCCACCATCGGCACGACACGACCAAAGGCTTGACTCAAAAGGCGGCTTTGAATGCCTTTCGGCAATTTTGATGTTGCTTTGACCAGTTTGTTTAAGCGATTGGTTGGTGTCATGACATCCCCAAATTAATCTTTAAAGTTGTTAAATTGCAGTGGCAGACCAAATTGTTGCTCTTTCAAGAACGCCATTACTTGTTGCAATGTGTCGCGTTTCTTGTCGGTCACACGAATTTTGTCACCCTGAATAGAAGATTGCACTTTAATGCCACTGTCTTTAATGGCTTTGTTAATTTTTTTTGCGGTATCTGAGTCAAGACCATCTTTAAGTTTGATCACTTGAATCACATTTTTACCTGATGCGGTCATTTTTTGTGGGTCAAGCGCCTGAATGTCGACTTTACGCTTATAGAAGTGATTTTCGAGCATGGTATACACTTGCTCACATTGGAAATCACTTTCAGTGGAGATTTTAATCTCTTTGTTTTTTTCATTGAGGTCGATAGAAACATCCTGACCACGAAAATCGAAACGAGTACCGATTTCTTTTTGTGTGTTTTGAACCGCATGATTCACTTCAAAAAGTTCTAATTCAGAAACAATATCGAAAGAAGGCATAATGAAGACCTTTGCAAATGGAAACAATATCTGAGATGCTAGGGATGTTTTCTTCATTTGCCAAGTGTTGTTTTACATCAAAGGAGTGCGCAATGATCCGTAAACAAGAAATTACAACATTTGAGTTCCCAGCTGACGCGATTATCTGGGATGTACGTGATGCAAGTGCTTATGCAGAAGCTCATGTTAAAGGTGCTGTGAATCAGCCAATTAACGATCTATCAGCAGAGAGTCTTACTCAGGTGTCGGCGGATCAACCCATTTACATTTTATGTGGTGGCGGAAGTAAAGCCCCACGTGCAGCGGAAAAACTAGAAGGTTTGGACAGCTCACGTGAATATGTTGTTTTAATGGGTGGTACACGTGCTGCGCGCGACGCAGGCATGCCTTTGGAACAAGGTCACTAAGTATCATCAATATGAAGAAAGCGCCGTAAGGCGCTTTTTTGTTGGGTATCGTTTTATTTCTATTTTCTCTAAGCGAGCGTTAGCTTGAAGGTGGAGGAGCTTTAAAATAAGGCTTCTTGGTTTTCACCTTTTTCTGAAAACGTGTAGCTGCCAGTTTTTGTACTAAGTTTTTAGGTACAGCGCAGGCTTCTGCTAAAACTTGTGCCGCCAGTATTTCACTGCACAACGGGGCAAATAAAAAGCCTTTAGAACCGAGTCCTGCAAAGCTGTAAATTTCCTGATCATCACGCATTTTGCCAAGTAGGGGAAAATAATCCTTACTTTGGGCGCGTAGCGAAGCGCGACCTTGCCAAGTATCTACGGGTGCTAAGTTTTCGGCATACGCAGGAAAGACACTGTGGATAAGTTCGTAGTTATGCACATGGTCTTCTGCCAAGACGTCACAATCTTCCCGATTTGGATAAAACGATGCACCTAAAATCAGTTGATCGGCATTGAGCTGCATGCAATAGCCGCCATAGCTATAGGCTTGTGATAATGGCAAAGCCTGATCTGTATTATTTACCCAGCTAACTTGCCCACGAATGGGTTTAAGCACAGGGTAATGCTCAAAAAAAGCACCGCTTTGCAGCGCTGCACAGACGATGACATGATCAAATGTTCCAAGTTCAGTATCTACGCTGTGTAAGATCAGTTGCTGTGCTGTCGTGGTGATTTGTTTAATTTGAGCTTGCTGAAACTGAATGTGCGGATGCGCAAGAATTTCATCACGCAGTTGATGTGGAGAAACTGCTCCTGCTTGCAATAAGTTTAAACTGGCAAAGTCGCTTTGTGGCGTAAGTTCGGTTGCACTCTGTGCTGCTAAAATACCTTTTGGGTATTGTGTGGCTAAATCCAGCAATTCATCGGCATGTTTAAGTGCCAGTTGATGAATCTGCAACGGACGAAATGCTTTGAATGCGGCATAGTGATTTAAAGCATGTTGCCATGCCAAAGTCATTAAATGATCAGCACTTTGATGAATTGGGCAAAGTTTTGGGTTTAAGAGTGCCAAAGGATTGCCAGAACCGCCTGCAAGTGGCGCTGTTTGGTCATAGAGCGTGACTTGATGCCCTCGTTGGGAAAATGCCCACGCACAGCTTAAACCCGCAATTCCTGCGCCTATGATCGCAATATGGCGCTGTTGGTTGCTTGTTGTGGTATTTGTTGTAATTTGAGTTTCGTTCTGATCGGATATTGGCTCTATTTCAGGCGCTTGCCAGATGGCTTTCAGCATTTCCCGTTTATGCCCAAAACCGCGTGGGCGGGTGATGTGAATACCGTGTTGTTTTAAGCCACGTTTGAGTACGCCTGCCACACTAAATGAGGCAAAAGTCGTGCCATAATCGGACAGTGCTACAATCGGGTTGAGCACGGTTTCCTGCCACATATCGGGGTTACAGGCGGGTGCAAAGCCATCTAAAAACCACGCATTGACAGGAGCAGTTTTAGCAATGACAGGAAAAACTTCCTGAGCATCGCCTAGCCATAAATCTAGGCTAAAGCGTTCATCTGGAAAGTTTAAACGATGACAGCCTGCAATAGCGGCAGGGTATTGCTGAATCAGCTGTTCAGACAGATGACTGAGTTCGGGCCAAGCCGCTAAGGCACGTATAAGATCGGCTTTGCAAAGTGGAAATTTTTCGACAGAAATTGCGTGTAAATGGCTGCGATTATTGGGACGTACCTGTTGCCATAATTGCCAGAGCGCTAAAATATTTAAGCCTGTACCAAAGCCTGTTTCGCCTACACAAAAATATTCAAAATCATTCAGCGCTGCTAAACGGATGGGTAAGTCATTGCCCTGTAAAAACACATGCCGTGTTTCTAATAAACCGTTGTCTTTAGAGAAATACACATCGCCAAATTGTTTGGAAATGGGCACATCAATACCATCGACCAGTTGCCAATCCAGCTCGGCAGTTTGAATAGGCTGAAACAAAACCAGAGTACCTTAAATCAAGAGGTGAATGCTCACCTTACCATTGGCGGCGACGTTTGGTATAGACATAGCTAGCAATTAAGAAGCCGAGCAATACGCCAACCGCGAGTGTTGCAGCACCGTATAAAAACATTTGCGCACTGCGTTCACTTTGCAGTACTTGAACTTGCACGCCTAAATTATCGTTTTTAAGTTGCAGTTCCTGATTCTGTGCCAAAGCATCGAGGTTTGCCTGTTCAAGTTGTTGCAAACGTGTGCTCTGATCTTTAATCAAGGCTTTGGTTTTAGCTTCCTGAAGGGCTTTATTTTTGGCAATTTGTTCTGCAGTCAGGGGCTTATCTTGTGCAGGAGTAACCCCATTGGCTGTTGCTACAGCTGCCGTGTTGGTCACAGCAGCAGGAGCAGGTGCAGTAGGTGTGGTTGTGGCTGGCTCAACTGCATATACAGGTGAACTGAGCAGAACAGCAACAACACTGGCAACAACGAAACGCATAGCGCTTATCCTTGAGGGAATGCTTTATTGAATGGCTTAACGTCAATGTGGCTATATACGCCTTCTTTTAAGAAAGGTTCATCTTGTAGCCAAGCATCGAGTGCTTCACGACTGTCAAAATCGACAATCATGGTGCTGCCATAAAAGCCTGCTTGTGGATTGCTTGGGTCTTTTGGCATTGCCCCCGCCACAATTAAGCGACCTTCGGCATCGAGTTGTTGCAAACGTGCAAGATGTGCAGGACGGGTCGCAAGACGTTTTTCCAGTGTACCTTCACGGTCAGTACAACTCAGAACAAATAAAGGCATAGTTACTCTCGAATATCGCAGATCAGAAATTATTCAGATGTTTTAAAGTATTTGCGCAATACAATAAACTGCACAATGATAAAGGAAAACATCACAATCATGTCACCAAAAGCAGTGAATTCGCCCCAATATTTTCCGTCCATAAATAAAAATGCAAAAAATACGTGTAGGAAAGACATGACTGCAAACATGGCTGCCCAAGTATAATTCAGGTTTTTCCAGCCAGCTTCGGTCAAGTTGA
This sequence comes from Acinetobacter sp. YH12135, assembly GCF_013418565.1. Classification (NCBI taxonomy): domain Bacteria; kingdom Pseudomonadati; phylum Pseudomonadota; class Gammaproteobacteria; order Moraxellales; family Moraxellaceae; genus Acinetobacter; species Acinetobacter sp. YH12135. The sequence goes on along the minus strand of NZ_VPBU01000021.1, from coordinate 36,673 downwards.
ACACAGGCCCAAATAAGCGTTGAATCAGTGGTTTACGGTCTTTGCTGAACCATGGTGATAGCAAAAAAGCACCTGCAAATACAATGTTTAAAATGGCAGCTTTCAGGCGAATATAAAAGTCATCGCTTAACATTAAAGTAACGCCACCAAAAATTACGGTCATAAACAGCACAATCCACTGTTGTTTATCTAAACGGAATTTTTGCATGATGAACAATGCGCCGTACACCACTAACATCGAGATGATCAGACCTGTGGTGGCCACCAAAATATGGTTGTTATCGACACCGCCTGCAGAGCCGATCAGTTGTAGTAATTGATGATTAGTATCTTTTGGATCTACAGTTTTGTATAAATAAAAGAAAATAATGAGGGGCACAAAGTCTAAAAGTGCTTTCATGTTAGAGTATCTAAATCTGATCAAATAAATGACATAGTATAAGTGATGCACGGCGTAGATTTACATACACACAGTAATATTTCTGATGGAACTTTGTCACCTGGAGAATTGGTGTCTGCGGCAATTCAGCAGGGCATTCATACCTTGGCATTGACTGATCATGACACAATGGATGGGCTGGCTTTGGCAGAGCAAGCGGCTCAGGGGCAAGATTTAAAGATTATTTCGGGAGTGGAAATTTCCAGTCAATGGTCACGTACTGCCACTAAAAAAAGCTATAGCGTGCATGTGGTGGCGCTAAACATGCAAAATCCTGCACCTTTACAGGCGCTGCTGGAACAGCAAAAACAAATTCGTGCAGAACGTGCCAAACAAATTTGTGATTTACTCACTCCGCTGATTGGACAAGATATTTATAATGATGTACTTCTTAAAGTCGAAGGCGTAGCAGATCGGATTACCCGTACGCACATTGCCAAAACCTTACAAGAAAAAGGCATTGTAACGCGTGTGCAGCAAGCATTTGATAAATACATCAAAGAAGGCAAAAAGGCTTATGTGAAATTTGATGGCTTGAGTTTGGAAGATACGATTCGGGTAATTCATGACAGTCAGGGTTTTGCCGTGTTGGCGCATCCAACCCGTTATGATTTATCTGCGACCAATATTCGTTATTTGATTGAAATTTTTGCCAAATATGGGGGTGATGCAGTGGAATTGCCGCCTAATATTGACCCTGCATCGACCCGTCAAATGGTGGATCGCATGATTGCTGAACATGGTCTAAAAGTATCTGTCGGCAGCGATTTTCATGGTGAAAATATGCCGTGGATTAAATTGGGCAATATTCCGCGGGTGAAAGATGGTCAAATTGGGATTTGGGAGAGTTTTGTTGAGTAACTCCCTCATCCCAACCTTCTCATATAAGCAGATGTGATATCCATTATTAAAATTTAGAAAGGATAAAAACTCCTTCTCCCTCTGGGAGAAGGTTGGGAAGAGGGTCTAAAGCAAATTATTGTCCTGTGCCTGAATTGGTGGTGGCGTTGGTTTACCCAACGTACCCAATAATTCAATTTCAATGGTTCTTACCATGGCATCTAAAGGTAAGTCATTGCTTTGCGTGCCAAAAGGTTCTTCAATTTCAGAACTGAGCGCATCCAGACCTAAAAAAGTATAAGCCAAAATACCGACCAAAAGCGGAGTCGCCAATCCGAGTGTAGACCCTAAACTAAAGGGCAACATAAAACAGAAAAAGTACACTGTTCGGTTAAGTAGGACTGAATACGCAAAAGGGAGCGGTGTGGTAGCAATACGGTCACAACCCGTGAGTACCAAACTCAGCTCTGTGACGTGTTGATTCATTTGTGTGTAAATAATATCGGAAATTTCGCCCTCTTTAAGTGCTTGCATTAACTCCCATTGAATCAAACTGAGCGTGTATTGCGGCGCATTGGCTTGTTGATACAGTTGGGTAATTGCTTGCTGACTCATGCCACTGGTTTGAATTAACTCGGTTGGATTGGCAGTTTGATGACGCAGGCGGTCTCGCAAGACATTGGCAAATACAATGACGTGCTGAATGACGCGTTCACGTCGTGCTTGACTAAGTATACGGCAGTCGCGGTCAAAGTGGCGCGCGTTGGCAATCAGCATGCCCCAAAGTTTACGTGCCTCCCACCAACGGTCATAACAGGCAGAGTTTTTAAAGCCCAAAAAAATCGACAGCACCACCCCAATTAAAGTAAAGCCAACCAAAGGCAATTCTGGAAAATGAAAATAACCAATATAAGACAAACAGCCAATAATGGTGGAGATCAACATCACCACGCCCAAAGGCGGTAAGACCTTCGGTAAAATCGTGCCCCGCCAAGAAAACAGTAAGTTAAATACACTGGGTTGATCGACTATCATTTTATTAGAATCATCACAATTTTTTGATGATCTTCTGTGCTTGTGCAGGCTTTGTCAATATGCAAATTTTAAGTGTGCTAAAATTTAAGCAGTTGTTGTTCGGCAAAGGAAAAATTACCTTCACTTGAGATGATACAGTGATCGATCAAACGCAGCTCTAGCAACTGACAGGCTTGCTGAATCTGCTGCGTCAGGATTAAATCTGCACGTGAGGGATGTGGCAATCCGAAAGGATGATTGTGTGCAATCACAATCGCCGTAGCGTGTTGGCTAATTGCAAAACGCAGCAATTGATTAATAGAAATTTCACACGAATTCACTGCGCCATAAAATAACTTTTTAAAGCTGATTTTGCGTAAACAGGCATCTAGACAAAGTACCGCAAACACTTCTTGGGTTTCGCCCAAAAGTTCAAAACGCAAATACTCCATCAAACGTTTGGAGTTGCTAAGCTCTAGCGCATCTTGTTTTAAATGTTCAGCCACATAACGCCGTCCGAGTTCTTTAACTGCCATGAGCTGTGAATATTTACTGTTACCCATGCCGTGAAATTGACACAACTCGGCAATGGGTGCATCGAGTAAAGTAGTGAGATTGCCAAAATGCTGAATTAGCAATCGTGCCAACTCCACCGCAGAATGTTGTTGCGAGCCTGAGCGCAGGAAAATAGCCAGTAGTTCGGCATCGGACAAACTTGCAGCACCATTTTGAATCAGACGCTCACGTGGCCGTTCTTGTTCAGGCCAATGTTTAATAGATAAATGCATTGTTATTTGACTTTTTTATTCTAAATTTGAAACTTAAATCCCAACAGATCTCTTGGGAATGACATTATTTAATGCTATTGTGAGCGCCACTGCAACAAAAAGGTGGCTTATTTGTGAGCTTCGATTTAAGCGTCCTCCCTCATAAAAACATTATTTTAGCTGTGACAGGCGGCATTGCGGCCTATAAAAGTGCGATTTTAGTGCGTCGTTTAAAGGATGCGGGGTTTAGTGTTCGCGTGGTCATGACCAAGGGGGCACAAGCTTTTATTACACCGCTGACCTTTCAAGCACTGTCAGGCAATCCAGTACATACCGAATTATTAGATACCGAAGCCGAAGCAGGCATGGGGCATATTGAATTGGCACGGTGGGCCGATTTAATTTTGGTTGCGCCCGCCAGTTGCGACACCTTAGCCAAATTTGCTGCAGGTCTGGCCGATGATTTGCTCAGTACTTTATATTTAGCCACCACTGCACCAGTTTGGGTTGCACCTGCCATGAATCAGCAAATGTGGGCAGCCAAAGCCACACAGCGTAACTTAACCACTTTGGTGGAAGATGGCGTGCATGTAATTATGCCCGATGCGGGCGAACAAGCCTGTGGAGATGTTGGTTTAGGGCGTATGCCAGAACCTGAAGATTTGGCGCATCAGGTGACGCAGTATTTTCATCAGGCACAGCGTGCTTTGGTGGAAAAATTTGGCATGTTGGCAGGCAAAAATGTCACCATTACAGCAGGCCCAACCCGCGAAGCTTTAGACCCTGTGCGTTATATTTCTAACCATAGTACAGGCAAAATGGGTTTTTCTTTGGCTGCAGCCTGTTATGCAGCAGGGGCAAAAGTCACGCTTATTGCAGGCCCAGTTAGTTTAGATACGCCAAATGGGGTACAGCGAATTAATGTGTCTTCTGCAATTCAAATGCTAGATACCAGTTTGCAGATGCTTGAACAAGGCTGTGATATTTTCATCGCTACAGCCGCGGTGGCAGATTACCGCGTGGCAGAAATTGCGGAACACAAAATTAAAAAATTAGGCGATGAGCTGAATGTGGCGTTGGTCAAAAACCCTGATATTGTTGCGACCATTGCACAACAGGAAAAACGTCCGTTTATGGTTGGCTTTGCTGCAGAAACCCGCAATGTAGAAGAGTATGCAGCAGGCAAGTTGGTGGCGAAAAAGCTAGATATGATTGCCTGCAATGACGTTTCCCGTGCCGATATTGGTTTTGCTTCCGATGAAAATGCCATGACGGTATTTTTTGCCGAAAGCTACCGTATGGAAAAACGCGATTTGGAAAAAGCCTCGAAACAGGAAATTGCGCAGCAATTGGTCGAAGCGATTCATGATGCCTTGTATCGAGATCCATCTCAGGATGATGATTTTTAATTTTGATCGTCCATCAGTAAATGGCTGACGTAAAAAAACCGCTGAAATTTCAGCGGTTTTTTTATATCCAATCGCGAATTAAGCTTGACCTTCAGCTGCAGCGGCTTGAGCACGTTGCATATTGGCTTCAAACTCGGCATCGAAGTTGATTGGCGTTAACAATAATTGTGGGAAGCTGCCTTTGGTAACCATATCATTCACTGCTTCACGCAAGAATGGGAACAAAATGTTCGGGCAGTATGCGCCAAGAATGTACGGTAAACGCTCTTCTTCAACGCCATCAATCAGGAAAATACCAGCTTGGGTAACATCAACAATAAATGCAGTATCGCCTGCGTTGTTGGCTTGAACCACAACTTTTAATGCTACTTCAAAGTGGGTTGGATCAATTTTTTCTGCAGAAGATGACAGGTTGATGTTCAATTCAGGCTGCCATTCTTTGGTAAATACTTGTGCCCCAGGAACTTCAAAAGAAATGTCTTTGGTATAAATACGCTCTAATGCCAATTGTGGTTGAGCTTGTTGTTCTTCACTCATGTTAAATCCTTAAGAGTTGGTTATCGTGTTATGTTTATGCCAATAATTGATCGAGCTTGCCTTCGCGATCTAACGCATATAATTGGTCAAAGCCGCCAATAAACTGGTCATTGATGAAAATTTGTGGAACGGTACGATGATTGGTGCGTTGCATTAATTCAACACGTACTTCAGGCGCTTCATTCGACAAATTAATTTCTTTATAGGCAACGCCTTTACGCTCAAGGAGTTGTTTTGCACGAATGCAGTATGGACATACAGTCGTTGAATAAATAGTGACTTCAGCCATGATTGTTCTCCTTGCGAAAAATATTGGGTAAAACTATTTGCTTTTTACTAAAGGTAAACCTTGTGCTTTCCAGTTGCTAATACCGCCATCTAAACGATAGGCATCGGTATGTGCGACCTGTTGTAAAGCACTGCCTGCAACCTGACCCAAGTTACAGATAAAGACCAATGGGCGATCTGAGGTTTTTAACTCTTCAACATGCTTGGTAATTTGGCTATAGGGAATATTGCGGCTACCACTGATATGACCTTCACGGAAATCTTTGGCATCACGTAAATCAATCAACATGGCATTTTTAGCTTTGACTAAAATACCCAAAGATTGTGGGGAAATTTTGCGACCATTGCGTTGACCTTCTAACACAAAGAACAACACTACCAATACAGCCAGCGTCCCAAATAAGAAGGGATGATTCCCCATAAATTCGAACCAACGTTCCACAAGTCACCTAATTACAATGTCAAAATTGTTCAAGAGTATAGCGTATAAATATGGCGATCAAAAACACCGCTTCAAGGGCAGCGCCATAATAAAATTAATTTTTTTGTTGCGCTTCGGCAATTTCATCACACAGTCTTAAATAACTGTCTAAACGACGCGATAATATTTCACCTTCTGCAGCAGCCAGTCGCAGCGCACATTGCTTTTCATGTTTATGGGTACAGTTGCGGAATTGGCAATGCCCCAGCAGGTTTTCAATTTCAGGAAAACCATTTTGAATTTTATCTTGGCTTAAGTGCCATAAACCAAATTCACGAATCCCCGGTGAGTCAATTAAGGCTGCACCATCTCCAAAGCCAATTAAGCGGGTAGAGGTTGTGGTGTGTTGTCCAAGTGCTGAGTTTTCTGAAATGATATTGGTCTTTTGCGCCGCTTCAGGCACGATGGCATTAATCAGCGAGCTTTTACCCACGCCCGATTGCCCGACAAAAGCTACCGTTTCACCTGCTAAACGTGCCGCTAAATGCTCTAAATTCGCATCGGATTGGGTTTGCATAACTTCATATCCCAAGTCTTGATATTCCTTGAGCAAGTCTAAAATCGGGTCGTTTTCTTTGAGTAAATCAGATTTGTTTAAAACCAATAAGGCGGGAATATCGGCATCGGCACAAGCAACCAAATAGCGGTCAATCAAGCCCGGTGCAGGTTCAGGCAAAGGCGCAAAAACAATCACAATCAAACTGATATTGGCGGCAACAGGTTTAACTTTGTGATAACGATCAGGTCGGGTCAATAAAGATTGGCGTGGATGAATCGCGGTAATAATCCCTAAACCTGTATTCGGATCGGCTTGCCATTTGACCCGATCTCCCGTCACCAATAATTCTAAATTGGTGCGAGTATGACAACGCCAAATGCTGCCTATTTCGATAGGTTTCCAAAACGGTTCAGGCTCACCTGCGTGCACCACAGGTTTTTCAGGATGAATTTCAGGAACAGATAAAGCCTGCACTTCTAATTGACGACCATAGTGTTGTACCACCAAGCCTTCTAAATCATGTGAAGTGTCAATGTCTGCCTGACGTGACTTGTGTTGTTTTTCAATTCGACGTTGCTGTTGTTCAGTCAATCGACGCTTACGAATTAAAGCCATTCATATCCTAAAAAACCATGAACTCAGGATGGCAAAAATAGCATGAAGCGGGGGCACAGTTACAGCCAAGAAGCAAGAAATTTGCTACTATGTTGTTTTTAAGCCGAATAAGATTGCACATTTATGAGCAGCACGCCTGATACTCGCCTCATTTGGATTGATTTGGAAATGACAGGTTTAGATACCGATAACGACCAAATTATTGAAGTGGCTACCATTGTGACCGATGATCATTTAAATATTTTGGCAGAAGGTCCTGTGCTGGCTGTGCATCAACCTGATCGTATTTTAAATGCCATGGATGAGTGGAATACACGTCAGCATGGACAATCGGGCTTAATTGAGCGTGTGCGTCGCAGCAAACTCACTGCGCAGGATGCAGAACAGCAAACTATTGAGTTTCTGAAAAAATGGGTTAATCCTAAAACATCGCCAATGTGTGGCAACTCAATTTGCCAAGACCGCCGTTTTTTACACCGTTTAATGCCTGAATTGGAACAGTACTTCCATTATCGTAATTTGGATGTTTCATCAGTGAAAGAGTTGGCAAAGCGCTGGCGTCCAGAAATTATGAGCGGTTTGAAAAAGAATGCGTCGCATTTGGCGATGGATGATATTCGTGATTCGATTGCTGAGCTGAAATATTATCGCCAATACTTTTTTATTATGAATCAGGACTAAAACCTTTTTCTGCGTAGGAGATGGAGCTGTAACAGTAACAGCGATCTCTTACGCTTAAACTGTGTTGGTCACTCATAAATAAGAAATAATAAGATATGACTCAGCATTGCCTTATGCCTTACTTTATATAAAGATATTAGAGGCAAGTTTGTATAAAGCTAAGCAATGCTTAGGTGTTCATTGGTTAAAAGCCAAGCAAAACCAAAAGCTTTATTTTCCTGCCTGCCAAAATGCTTCACCTGCCTGAATTGGGTCGCCTGTTTGCGCCAAAGTCTCAAGCCAGACATCATATTGCGCGATGATTGGATGTTGGCTAGGGTGAAAGTCAGGTTTAAACCAATCACGATATTGTGATTGCATTTTGCGTAATTTCCCTTGTTTGCCAAACAGCCATTGCAAGCCACGTACATTCATTTTAAGGCGCTGGGTACGATTAAACCCATCGCATCTCAGCATGACATTGGCGCGGTACAGGGTAAATCCGAACATTAAACCTGTGGTCAGCACCAACGCCATTTTTCGAGTCACTTCAGGCACATTGCCCACCTGTTGCATCACATCAAACGCCACATCACGATGTTCCATTTCTTCAATCGCATGCCATGCAAATAAAGCACGGACATAAGGATGTGCATCTTGCAGCGTGTCTTTTTCGCCATAAAAAGTTTCTGCCATAAGTGCGGTTAAATGTTCCGCAGCTGCTGTCATGGCGATGTTGTATTGGGGCGAGCGATATTTCAGTTCAAACTTAAACACTTTGTTTAGACGCTGAATAAACTGATCTACAGGCATGCCTTGATCTTTCATGACCTGATTCATTTTGTCGTGTGCAATGCCGTGCTGAGCTTCTTGTCGAATAAAATCGGCAACACGCTGTTTTAAGTCAGGGTCTTGAATTTGATCACGGAACAAACGTACCGATTGAATGAAATAACGCTCGCCATCAGGAAAAGTCAGGCTCAAAGCATCAAACATGCGGGTTAAAAACGGGTCACCTGCAAACCAGTAACGCGGCACATCGGCTAATTTAAAATCGAGATTGCTGCGTACTATGGGCGCAGCATGATATTGGACAAGTGCATTCATTTTATTTTATTTCACTCTGGTCAATCCTGTTTGCATTATGTCGGGCTTTGGCAGATTTGTTTTGACAGTATTTGCCAGTTTTTATACATTAAGCGACAAAAGAAAATGATGCATGTCAAAATGAGCAAGCACATGAGCGAAATTCAAATTCCGAATGGTTATTATCAACTTTGGTTACGCTATTTATCTGCACAGGGCAGAGTTCCTGAGCAGCTTGGATTTTCGCCTGCACAATTGCAGCAGTTACAGCATGTGTTGGCATTGCCCATGGATACCCAATCGTCCTATCAGTTTTTTAACGAGATCATCCAACACAGTATTCAGTTTTTAGATTGTCCAACGCTCGTTTTTGAATTGGCACGTTATATTCAGCCTGAACATTTTGGCGTGCTTGGCTATATGGCATCGCGTAGTAACAGTGTTGCAGAAGCCATTCAATATATGATGCGTTTTAGTCGCTTGGTGGTGGATGGTACGGCAGCCGTACCAATGCGACTGGAACAACAATCAGATGCTTTATATTTATCATGGCCATTGGTGGATGAAAAATACAGCTTGGTTCATGAAATGACTTTTGCTTGTATGACTCAATTGGCCATGCAAATTTTTGATTTTCAACACTCTCCGATACGGGAGATTCATTTTGCCCATGCACCGCGTATGGCGATGCTGCATTATGAAAAGTTTTATGGTTGTAAGGTTTTATTTAAGCAAGCGGAATATCAAATTGTTTTAAATTTAGAAAGCCTCAGTTTAAAACCACAGCAAGCCGATCCCTCTTTAATTCATTTACTCACCAAACAAGCTGAAGATGCGATTGCATTAAAACCCAATGTCGATAGCGTATTACAGCAAGTTCAGGAGATGGTGGCGCAATATTTACGGCAGGAAGAAAACATCCCTAGTATTGAGTTTGTGGCACAGGTGTTGTGTTGTTCTGTGCGCACGTTGCAGCGACAGCTTAAACAAGAGGGCACAGGCTTTAAACAGATTATTGAAAAAGAGCGCATGCAGCGCTGTGAGCAGTTGCTTATACAAAATCTAGGGTTGTCTGAAATTGCACAGCAATTGGGGTATTCAGATCAATCTGCTTTGGCGCGGGCCTATAAGGCCTACACTGGGCAAACCTTGCTTAAAGCCAAACAGGCTTTACAGCAGGGTGAGTATGAAAAGAAATAGATAGGCATTTAAGTTCTAGCCTGATGAAGCACAGTATTTCAGCGCGATGTGTCATAGCATCACGGAACAATAGCATTGTAAAAATAGCGCTGAGCAATCGCTTTGAATCAGCTTTTGCAAGGTTGTGAAATGAATGATTTAGATGCTAAGTATTTTGTTTATATCATTTTTTAAAAGTTTAAATGCAAAATTGGGCAAAAAGCACAAACCGATAAGCAGGCCAAATTAGGCATCTTTGATCATTGAGAAAAAAGCGCAAATATTAGTAAATGTAGCCTCGCGGTTGTTCTGAATAAATCGTTTTGCAAACAGAAATACAGCAACCCATGCCAGTGCGCTATTCATTGTGTAAAAAATAGCGTTACAATGGGTCGATTTGTATTTCTACAATAGCAAATGTCTCAGTTTTAATCATTCAAGGAAAATACAACCCTATGTCACGTTTAGCCACACGATTTGCACAGCTTGAATCTCAACAGCGTAAGGCCTTGGTTTCTTATGTTATGGCAGGTGACCCTCATCCAGAAGTCACAGTTCCGTTGTTACATCAAATGGTCGAGGCAGGGGTAGATGTCGTTGAATTAGGTTTGCCGTTTTCAGACCCAATGGCCGATGGTCCAGTGATTGCCCTTGCAGCAGAGCGTGCTTTGGCAGGTGGTACCAGTACGCTAAAGGCTTTAGACATGGTCAAAGAATTTCGTCAAAAAGATCAGGAAACCCCTGTAGTGTTGATGGGATACTTAAACCCTGTAGAAGTGATTGGTTATGAAAAGTTTGTTGAATATGCCAATGATTGTGGTGTAGATGGTGTGCTTTTGGTGGATTTACCGCCTGAAGAAGCTCAAGATTTTGACAACATCTTAAAGAAATATGAGATGGATCAAATTTTCTTGTTGGCACCAACATCGACACCAGAGCGTATTCAGTTTGTGGCAAATCAAGCCAGTGGCTTTATTTACTATGTTTCCTTGAAGGGCGTGACAGGCGCAGCAACACTTGATGTTGCAGAAGCAGCAACACGCTTACAACAAATTAAATCTGTTACAAATGTGCCGGTTGGCGTAGGTTTTGGTATCAGCGATGCTGCCTCTGCCAAAGCAATGGCTGCAGCTGCCGATGCAGTCATTGTCGGAAGTGCTTTTGTAAAACAATTTGCGAGCCTTGCCCCAGAACAAGCCGTCATTGCAACGGTTAACAAAGTGAAGGAGCTTCGAGCTGCGCTCGATGAGTTAGTATGAATCAAGAAGTGAAAACAGGGAAAATTCTAAGCCCATCGACGCCGTGGACTGAACGTGGTGTGCCTGGTATTGAAACACCAGATGAACAACAAGCCTTAAAAGCTATTTTCACTGAACCAACAATTGAATGTCCTGAATGTCATGCGTTGGTCACCCGTACCGCAATGTCTTTTAATGCGTATGTATGTCCACAATGTGACGAACATTTACGTATGAAAGCGCGTGAGCGTTTAACTTGGTTCCTAGATCAAGTTCAACAAGAATTAGGTCAAGAATTTTCTGCCAAAGACCCGCTGAACTTTGTAGACAGCAAGGCTTATCCTGAGCGTATGTCTGAAGCGCAAAAGAAAACAGGGGAAACTGAAGCTTTGGTGGTAATGCAAGGTTTACTCAAAGAAATGCCGGTAATAGCTTGTGCATTTGAGTTCGACTTTATGGGCGGCTCAATGGGTACTGTTGTTGGTGACCGTTTTGTTCAAGCGGCTGAACGTGCGATTCAGCAAAAACAACCTCTAATTTGCTTTGCTGCATCTGGCGGTGCACGTATGCAAGAAGGCATGTTGTCTTTAATGCAAATGGCACGTACCTCTGCAGCGATTCAGCGTATGAAAGAAGCAGGCTTGCCATACATCGTGGTGTTGACACATCCTGTATATGGCGGTGTAACAGCATCATTGGCAATGTTGGGCGATGTACACATTGCTGAACCTAAAGCGATGATTGGTTTCGCAGGTAAACGTGTGATTGAGCAAACTGTACGTGAAAAACTGGAAGAACCGTTCCAGCGTGCAGAATACTTGCTTGATCATGGCGTGGTCGATCAAATTGTCCACCGTCATGCATTACGTGATACAGTTTATCGCATTGTGTCGAAACTGATGAATTTGCCTTGAACATAGCACCGCTTGCAACCGATGATTTAAATACATGGCTCAATTATTGGAGCCATGTTCACGTTACGGGTATTGATTTAGGTTTGGAGCGGGTGATTCCCGTTGCCGAAAAACTGGGTGTGACTCAGCCAAATGCCAAAGTCATTACGGTTGCAGGAACCAATGGCAAAGGTTCAACCACTACCACTTTGGCAGCAATTTTAAATGCCCAAGGCTATAAGGTAGGATTGTACCAATCGCCGCATATTTACCGCTTTAATGAGCGGGTCAAATTAGCAGGAAACGAAGTTGATGATCAAAGCTTGATTGATGCCTTTGTGCAGGTCGATCAAGCACGACGCGCCTGCGATCTGAGTTTATCTTTCTTTGAAGCGACCACGTTGGCTGCCTTTGTGATTTTTAAAGCACGTGACTGTGATGTCTGGGTGCTTGAAGTCGGTTTGGGTGGACGTTTAGATGTAGTGAATGTGGTGAACCCAGATGTGGCCGTGATTACCAATATTGGGTTGGATCATGTTGACTGGTTGGGCGATAGCATCGAAAAAATTGCTTATGAAAAAGCAGGGATTATTCGTCCGAACATTCCAGTGATTTTTGCAGGTCAGCAAGATTTACCACAAGCCATTCAAGACAAAGCAACAGCGTGCAAGGCGCCGTTATTGGTCTTAAATCGTGATTATTTTTATCGTGCTTCTGACGATGGCGAATCTTGGATGTTTGCATCTTCAGGTTGTACCTTAAAACTTCCAACAGGCAGTTTGGCATTAGATAATATTTCTACCGCAGTGGCAGCTGTATTAAATAGTGGCTTAGCGGTTTCTCAAACGGCAATTGCAGAAGGGATTCAAGCCGCTAAATTGGCGGGACGTTTTGAAGTTCGTCAAATTCAGGGTAAAACCGTGATTTTTGATGCAGGGCATAACCCGCATGGCGTTGAATTTTTGTTAAAGCAATTGCGCAATTTCTTAAATTACAATAAACAGTACACAGAAGTGGTTGGTGTTTTTTCAATGTTGGCAGATAAAGATATAAATTCTGTCGTTGAGTTATTGAAAGATACGGTGTTAATGTGGAAAATTGCCGCATTAAATGTGCCACGTGCGGCAGAGATCACGGTTTTAGATCAAGCTTTGCAAGGCGAAACAGTACAACACTTCGACAGTGTGCAATTGGCTTTTAAATCAGCGCTGGATGAAACAAAAAATAATCAGCTGATCTTGGTATGTGGATCATTTCATACCTTAGAAGCGGTATGGGAGTATTTGGAAGAATGTCAATGAATAACAAACAACGCTGGATGGGTGGCGTTGTTTTATTAGGTGGTGGTGTTTTATTGGCAGCATTGCTTTTAAAAGGGCAAGAAGAAATACATCAAAATAATGTCAAAATCCCAAGCCAAGCTGAACAAGTTCAGAATAAAAATGCCAATCAAGCAGAAATGGTGCAATTGCAGCCTCTAACTGTAGATGTCGAAACCGAGCAGCGCCTGCTAGAAGAGCAGCGCCGTGCACGTGAAAAAGCGGTAGCAGAGCAAGAAGCGCGTGCAGCCGAATTTTTGGCAATGCAGCAACAGGCTGAAGCTGAAGCAGCACGTAAAGCAGCAGAAGAATACGCAGTTTTAAATGCCCTGCGTTCAGGTCAGCAGCAAAGTTCTGACAATATTCCACCGGAATTGGTCGAAGATGAACAAGCCAAGCAAAAGCGTTTGGCTGAAGAAAAAGCTGCCCAGCAAAAGAAGTTAGAGCAGCAAAAGGCAACGGATGCCAAGAAAGCTGCTGAGTTAAAAGCCGCGCAAGAGCGTAGTGCTGCAGAGAAAAAAGCAGCAGATGAAAAGCGTTTAGCGGAAGAAAAACGTATTGCAGAAGAGAAGCGCAAAGCGGAAGAACAACGCCAAGCCGATGCAAAACGTAAAGCTGAACAAGAGCGCAAAGCAGCAGAAGCGAAAAAAGAAGCAGAACGTAAGGCTGCCGAAGAAAAACGTAAAGCTGAGGAAAAACGCAAAGCTGAAGAAGCTGCCAAGAAAAAGGCTGAAGCTGAAAAAGCACGTAAGTTATTGGAAGAAGGCGATAAGCAGTGGATGGTACAAGTGGCTTTGGCTGCTAACCAAGCCAATGCCGATGCTTTGGCGGCAAAACTGAAAGCCAAAGGTTATAAAGTCACCCAAAGTCCAACGTCTAAAGGGGTTCGGATTATGGTTGGGCCATCTAAAGACCGTGATGCTGCAGATGCAACCCGCAAGAAAATTACCGCAGACCCAAGTTTGAATATGAAATCTGCATGGGTGATTGACTGGGTACCGTTAGATAAACGTGACTAGATCATTCGATCAAAATGTTTATTAAAAAGGATTTAATCTTTTGGGTTAAATCCTTTTTTAATGCTGATTGAATTTAGGCGTGTTTCAAATGCTTTGATTGTAAAAAGCCTATCCGAAGATAGGCTTGCTCATGTAACACTTAATTAAGTGCGGTTCGGTTGTTTGGTCAAACGTAAATAAGGCTTGATGGCTTTATATCCACTTGGGAAGCGTTCTTTAAGTTCCGCTTCATCCTGAATGGCAGGCACAATGACCACATCTTCACCATCTTGCCAGTTGGCAGGCGTTGCAACCTTGTAATTGTCAGTCAGTTGTAGTGAATCAATGACACGTAAAATTTCGTGGAAATTACGTCCTGTAGAAGCAGGATAAGTAATGATCAAGCGTACTTTTTTATTTGGATCAATAATGATTAATGAGCGGACAGTCAGTGTTTCGCTGGCATTCGGGTGAATAAAATCGTACAGGGTAGACACTTTACGATCTTGGTCAGCAAGAATTGGGAAATTAACCGTTGTATCTTGAGTTTCGTTAATATCTTGAATCCAGCCTTTATGAGATTCAGCATCATCTACAGAAAGTGCAATCGCTTTGACATTGCGCTTGCTGAATTCATCTTTCAGTTTTGCGGTATAGCCTAGCTCGGTGGTGCAGACAGGTGTGTAATCGGCAGGATGCGAAAATAGAATGCCCCAGCTGTCACCTAAAAATTCATAAAAATCAATTGGGCCTTCATTTGAATCTTGCGTGAAGTTGGGTGCAGTGTCACCTAAGCGAATAGTCATTGTGTACCTCTGTCTTGTTTTGTTGTGTGATGTGTGCGTACTACTATGCGCCATTCCTTTTGCAGAATTAAATAGTGTTTTTGTATGTGCTTATGAGTAAATTGAATATGCTGTGTCGTTTTTATTGCATTTTCAAAATAGATTGATGTGTGATTGCTATATATCGTCCGCTCGAAATTTGTTACATTAACTGCCACTTAGCAGCGAGAAATGGCAAGTAGAGATTGGAATTTTTAATAGGTTTTTGTGCAAAACCCTTGTACTTCAAATTTCTAGCACCATAATAACCACTAAGAAAAACCTATTTATTTGACAAGCAAGATTTAGAGAGTTTATTCATGTTGGCAAGTCTGATCGGAGGAATCTTCGGTACTAAAAATGAGCGCGAACTCAAACGCATGCGTAAAATCGTAGACAAGATTAATGCGCTCGAGCCGACGATATCTGCCTTAAGCGATGCAGACTTATCTGCAAAAACCGAAGAATTCAAACAACGTTATAACAAAGGCGAAAGTTTAGATAAATTATTACCAGAAGCATTTGCAGTATGTCGTGAAGCGGCTAAACGTGTCATGAGCATGCGTCACTATGACGTGCAGTTGATTGGTGGTATTACCTTGCACGAAGGTAAAATTGCAGAAATGCGTACAGGTGAAGGTAAAACCCTAATGGGAACTTTGGCCTGCTATTTAAATGCTTTAAGCGGTCAGGGCGTGCACGTCATTACTGTGAATGACTACTTGGCGCAGCGTGATGCTGAACTCAACCGTCCTTTATTTGAGTTTTTAGGTTTAAGCATTGGCATTATCTACTCCATGCAAGACCCGACTGAAAAAGCACAGGCTTATCGTGCAGACATTACTTACGGTACCAATAACGAATTTGGTTTCGACTACTTGCGTGACAACATGGTGTTCTCACTGAGTGAGAAAAAACAGCGTGGCCTGACGTATGCCATTATTGACGAAGTCGATTCGATCTTAATTGATGAAGCACGTACACCATTAATCATTTCTGGTCAAAGCGATGACTCATCGCAGTTATATGCGGCAATCAACACCATTCCGCCAAAATTGCATGCGCAAAAAGAAGAAAAAGTAGCAGATGGCGGACACTTCTGGATTGATGAAAAACAACGCACTGTAGAAATGACCGAAATTGGTTATGAAACGGTAGAAAATGAATTAATTCAAATGGGTTTATTGGCAGAAGGAGAAAGTCTGTATTCTGCATCTAACCTAAATTTGGTGCATCACGTATCTGCAGCTATTCGTGCGCACTTCCTGTATCAACGTAACGTGCACTACATCATCCATGATGGTGAAGTAATTATTGTCGATGAAAACACAGGTCGTACCATGCCTGGTCGCCGTTGGTCAGAAGGTCTGCACCAAGCGGTAGAAGCCAAAGAAGGTCTGGAAATTCAGCCTGAAAACCAGACTTTAGCGACCACAACCTTCCAGAACTATTTCCGTTTATACAAAAAACTGTCAGGAATGACGGGTACTGCAGACACTGAAGCTGCAGAAATGAAAGAAATTTATGGTCTAGATGTCGTCATCATTCCAACCCACCGACCAATGATTCGTAACGACCAAAACGATTTAATTTATTTAAACCGTACAGGCAAATACAACGCGATTATTCAAGAAATTCAACGTGTGCATGAAGCAGGTGTCGCACCAATTCTGATTGGTACAGCGACCATTGAAGCTTCAGAAATTTTATCGGATAAACTGCGTGAAGCGGGTATTCAGCACGAAGTATTGAACGCGAAGCAACACGAACGCGAAGCTGACATTATTGCGCAAGCAGGCTCACCACGTGCGGTGACTATTGCCACGAACATGGCAGGCCGTGGTACAGATATTTTGCTAGGTGGTAACTGGAAAGCCTTGCTAGCCAAAATTGAAAACCCAACCCCTGAAGATGAAGCGCGTTTAAAGGCAGAGTGGGAACAAAATCACGACATGGTGTTAAGTTCAGGTGGCTTACACATTATTGGTTCAGAACGTCACGAATCGCGCCGTATTGACAACCAGTTGCGTGGTCGTGCAGGTCGTCAGGGTGACCCAGGCGTGTCACGTTTCTATTTGTCACTTGAAGATGACTTAATGCGTATTTTCGCAGGTGATCGTGTTGTAGCAATGATGCGTGCTATGGGCTTGCAGGAAGATGAAGCGATTGAACACAAAATGGTGTCACGCTCTATCGAAAATGCACAGCGTAAAGTTGAGGCACGTAACTTCGACATCCGTAAAAACTTGTTGAAATACGATGACGTAAACAACGAACAACGTAAGATCATTTATTCACAGCGTGATGATATTCTGGCAGAAAGCACGCTGCAAGACTATATTGAAGAAATGCACCGTGAAGTGGTCACAGGTATGATCGCCAATTATATTCCACCAGAATCGATTCATGATCAATGGGATATTGAAGGTTTAGAGCGTGCCTTGCGTGATGATTTGGGCATCGAATTACCAATTAACCAATGGCTCGAAGATGATCGTCGCCTAGATGAAGAAGCTTTGGTTGAACGTATTGCCGATGAAATTGTGACACGTTACCGTGCACGTCGTCAGCAAATGGGTGATGAATCTGCTGCGATGCTAGAACGCCACTTTATGCTCAGTTCACTTGATCGTCACTGGAAAGATCATTTGGCGGCTATGGACTATTTGCGTCAAGGGATTCATTTACGTGGTTATGCACAAAAGAACCCTGAGCAAGAGTACAAAAAAGAAGCCTTTAACTTATTTGTGAATATGTTGGGTGTGATTAAAGCTGATGTCGTTACCGATCTTTCGCGTGTGCATGTACCAACACCTGAAGAACTGGCAGCGATGGAAGCTCAACAGCAAGCGCAAGCAGAAGCGATGCAGCTTAATCTTTCACATGCTGATGTAGATGGTTTAACGGGCGAAACCTTTGAATCAGAACCACAGTACAGTGCTGCTGAGCAAACGGTTGTTCCACCTGCAAGCCGTAACTCGCCATGCCCATGTGGTTCAGGACTGAAATATAAACAGTGTCACGGTAAAATCTAAACCTGACTTGTTACAACTTAAGCAGAACTTTGGTTCTGCTTTTTGTATTTTGGGGCGCAAAATCTTTGTGGTAATAGTTTTGCAAGATGTGTATAGCATTTGCAGATTTTGGAATTAAATGCTATTTATTTGCACATGCAATATCCACGTGTGGAACAAAAAATGAAAAAAGTATTACAACCTTTAATGATTGTTGCCTTGAGCTTGCCTACTTTCGCATTTGCAAATGCGGCAACAACGACAACTCCTGCAAAAGTTCAAGCTGCTGTGGGTGCGACCACTGCACAGGTACAAGTGGATAATGGTCACGTGACTGTGGCAAGCCCACGCACAGGTATTCGTTATACCTTTGCTAATCCAGATCAGCGTCCAATCGTGTTGCATACTGCAGCGATTGCACCTGCGAATGCTGCCAATGTAAATCGTATTGTGGCTGCAAATCCTGCTTTATCTGCAGCAAGTCAAGAACGTGCAAAACAGGCTTTATTGGGTGAAACCGTGGTTGCGACTACGCCATAATCCAAATAGGCTCAATCAGTATAATTTTAGTTGCTGATGCATTACATTGAAGATTAAAACCAGTCCATACGGGCTGGTTTTTTATATATGACCTTGTGTATTAACAAAAGTTGAATCAAGCAGGGAGGATGCTCGATTTTTTCTTCAATTTCCACTAAGCTGTGACATTCTCAAATTTGTACTGGAAATTTCAAAATGGCAGTTGGTGACGTCTCTATGCCACACATGCATGTGGTCAAAGGTGTAAAAATTGGTTCAGCAGAGGCTTATGTGCGTTATCAGAACCGACGTGACCTGGTTATTTTTGAATTTGCAGCAGGCTCAAATGTAGTGGGCGTATTTACTCAAAACGCATTTTGCGCTGCGCCTGTGCATGTGTCCAAAGCACATTTAGCTCAAGGCAATCCGCGTTATTTGGTCATTAATACAGGTAATGCCAATGCGGGTACAGGCAAATTGGGTATGCAAAATGCAGAAATTACCTGTGCCAAATTGGCTGAATTGGCAGGTGTATCTACCCAAGAAGTTTTGCCATTTTCTACAGGTGTGATTGGCGAGCAATTGCCGATTGAACGCTTGGTTGCTGGTTTAGCACCTGCGCTGGCATCGTTACGTGAGGATGCTTGGCATGATGCTGCGACAGGTATTATGACCACAGATACCACACCCAAAGGTGCATCTGAGCAGTTTGAGTTAGATGGTATTACTTATAGCATGACAGGCATTTCTAAAGGTGCAGGTATGATTCGCCCAAATATGGCGACCATGCTTAGCTATGTTGCAACCGATGCACCAATTCAACGTGACATCTTGCAGCAATTACTCAAACACAGCGTAGAACAATCGTTTAACCGTATTACTGTAGATGGCGATACCTCGACCAATGATTCATGTATCTTGGTGGCGACTGGTCAGACGGGTGGCACTGAAATTTGCAGCGAAAATGACCCGCGTTATGCTGTGGTATTAGATGTTTTGAATCGTGTGATGTTGCGTTTGGCTCAACTGATTATCCGTGATGGTGAAGGTGCAACAAAATTCATTACGGTACGTGTTGAAGATGGTGACAATACCCAAGAATGTTGTGATATTGCGTACAGCATTGCACATTCACCATTGGTAAAAACGGCCATTTTTGCCTCAGATCCAAACTGGGGGCGTATTCTTGCTGCAATTGGTTATGCAGGCGTGCCAAATTTAGACGTTGAAAAAATTCAGGTTTGGTTGGATGATGTGCAAATTTGCAAAGATGGCGGTGCTGCTGCCGACTATACCGAAGCAGCGGGCGCGCGAGTCATGGCACAAACCGAAATGACCATTCGTGTAAATTTAGGACGTGGTCAAGCGACAGATACAGTCTATACTTGTGACTTGTCTTACGATTATGTCAAGATCAACGCGGATTACCGTTCGTAAAAATTCAAATTGAGTGATAAAGCCTCCGTTGTGAGGCTTTTTTAGCATTCAATCGGCAAAGGGCTGGTGAATGAGTAAATTGCCCCCATATCATCAGTGACTTGAGTAAGCTTGTGTTCGGGCAAGCATGAAGATAGAGAAGACGTTGTTATGAATGATGCGACCAATTTAATTGCCAATGAAGCCAAATCAATTGTGCAGGCGCATTTAGATCGCTTGGGTGAAACCAAAGAACATCATTTGAGTGAGCAAGCCAAGCAGGAAAAATTTGCGCAAATTAAAGCAGAACTCGAAAAGCACAATGCTGTCTTGGTTGCCCATTATTACTGCGATCCTGAAGTACAGGAACTGGCTGAATTAACAGGTGGCTGTGTTTCGGATTCACTGGAAATGGCACGTTTTGGTCGTGATCATGCGGCAACCACGTTGGTCGTAGCTGGTGTAAAATTTATGGGCGAAACTGCCAAAATTTTATCGCCAGAAAAAACCATTCTTATGCCAACTTTAGAAGCGACTTGTTCGCTAGACTTAGGTTGTCCTTTCGATGAGTTTAGCCGCTTCTGTGATGCGCATCCTGATCATACAGTCGTGGTTTATGCCAACACGTCCGCTGCGGTAAAAGCGCGTGCAGATTGGGTCGTTACCTCAAGCTGTGCGGTTGAAATTATTGAACATCTCGATAGCTTAGGTGAAAAAATCATTTGGGCGCCAGATCAGCACTTAGGACGCTATATTCAAAAGAAAACTGGCGCAGATATGCTGCTTTGGGATGGTTCGTGTATTGTGCATGAAGAATTCCGTTCACGCGGTATAGCCAATATGAAAGCCATGTATCCGGATGCAGCAGTTTTGGTGCATCCAGAATCACCAGAATCAGTTGTTGATGTAGCTGATGCGGTGGGCAGTACCTCGCAACTTATTCAAGCGGCAAAAACTTTGCCACACGAGCGTTTAATTGTGGCAACAGACCGCGGTATTTTCTACAAGATGCAGCAAGCTGTACCAAATAAAATTCTAATTGAAGCACCAACTGCAGGTGAGGGTGCAACCTGTCGTTCATGCGCACACTGCCCGTGGATGGCGATGAATGAATTGGATGGAATTTTGCATGTATTGCAAACAGGTGATCAAGAAGTATTCGTTGAACCTGCCATGGCAGAACGTGCTAAATTACCACTAGATCGTATGTTGAATTTCAGTGCGAGCTTAAAACGCTAAAATTGATTGAAAAATATCAAAAATGCTTGATAAATATACGGTTGAAGCTTTTTTTTAATTTTTTTTAAATATAGGTGTTGACGTCTTCGGGCGTCGCGCCTAGAATGCACACCGTACCGCACGATGTGCGATACACAAAAAGCTGAGATGAATCGGAGCATAGCACAGCCTGGTAGTGCACCTGGTTTGGGACCAGGGGGTCGTAGGTTCGAATCCTACTGCTCCGACCAATTCTTCAAGGCAACGTATCGCATGATATTATGTATCATCGGTCATGCGCCTGTAGCTCAGTTGGATAGAGCATCCGCCTTCTAAGCGGATGGTCACAGGTTCGAATCCTGTCAGGCGCGCCATTTTTTGGTAGCTTGGTATAAAAGAACCAAACATGATGGTGGATGTAGCTCAGTTGGTAGAGCCCTGGATTGTGATTCCAGTTGTCGCGGGTTCGAATCCCGTCATTCACCCCAATTTCGGAGCATAGCACAGCCTGGTAGTGCACCTGGTTTGGGACCAGGGGGTCGTAGGTTCGAATCCTACTGCTCCGACCATATTCTTGATTTTAATAATAAATTTAATCAGATCCAATCTATTTAATATCGTTTCAAAGTTCCAAATACTCAATTTAATTACATCTCTGTCAGTGTCTATATATCACTGAATTATTCCCAAATGATTCCCATGAGAAAATTGAAATTTGAGTGAAAAACCTACAAAACCCCTAAAATATGAGATATGAAAAATAAATGGGGACTAGCGTTTTTTAGAAGTAATAAAGTAATATTTTTTTATAATCCTATTTAATTCAATTGCTTATGTGGTTTTTAATAAGTAATTTAGGAGTAATATTTAAGTAATTTATTACTGTGTAAAAAGGTGATTTTCTCAAAAAAATGTAATTAATAAAATCAATAACTTATAAAATATTACCTCTAAAATTACAAAAAATTACTTCTTTAAGTAATATATTTTTACCTTGTAATTCAATTACTTATGTTGTGACCTTACTTTATTACTCCTAAAATTCATGCATCCCCATAAAAGAACATATATATGTTCGGTTTTAAATGCTTGGAACTTAATGATGTGCTTTGAAAAGGTAGGGTGAATTTTCTGTTTTTCTGTCATTTGGGCAAATCATGCTTTTATAGTTTTTTGCAGTGAAATGCAGTCTTTGAATTTGTTGTTATGCTCTGGAAGATGCTAATCCAGCTGTATTGTTCGGATGGATTCTATATTGATCTGTTCTGCAGTAATTCAGACACATTTAGAGCGGGCAGGTGGGGGGGGGCAACTGCGAGCCATCGACTACAGCAAGTATGTGTATGAGAAGAAGTTCAATAGGCAATAATTAATTGAAGATTTTGCTTTGATACAAGTGTATTGCTGATAATGTGCTGCTATGTCAAGATAGTGGCACACTATTTTAAAAAACGGGCATCCAATGGCTAGATCGTCATTTAAAAATATTCGAGTCGATTTTTTTCAAATGACCATAACTCCAACAGAAACAATAAAAACACCTTTGCAGGGGTTCAAAGCTATTCAAGACGGGGTTGTTGCCAATCATCATGACAATGGCGGATTTAAACGTGAGTTTTATGCCATAGATACTTATGGCCCAAATATTTGTGGCGCTTTAAGAAAATTTAGGAATGAAGATCTACCAAAAATTAGTTCATTAGGCGGGGCTGAATTGGATTTACCTTTAGCCGATGGTCAGGGATTGGTTGAACACAATTGTTTTATTTATTATCCAAAAGATAGTGTACTTGCACTGCACTTCAATTCTCATGCAAATCATGTAAGTCGAGTCGGTGAAACACTTGCAGGATTATGGGGCACAAGTGTCGAATTAACGCCTTTGGTTTCCGCAGATACTTTCCAAAGATTGCTTAAGACAGGAACAACTCTAGTAGAGATTGAAGCAAAAATACCTAAGCCAAATAATCCCCAGTTATTGCCAAGATCAGACAATTTTTCTCAGGGAGCCTTAGATTTATTGAATATGTCAGATGCTGATAGTCTATCTATTAAAGTCGGGATAGATCAGCGTTATGCTGGTATGAATCGGCGTTTAGCTAATTGGCTAAAAAATTCTGTGCGTACATTAAGCCAATATGACCCACAAAAATTGACTGCTAAAATTGATGAGAATGGTATCGTTTCACCCATTGATTTAATCGCAGACCGCATTAAGTCTACGCAGAAGGTTGAAGCTTCTGGTAGACATATCCCTCGTGAAACACTATACAATGCCATCGCTCAAGCGTATGACGAAGTAGAGAGTGAAATAGATGAATTTTTCTCCGTTGGTAGATCTAACTAAAAGGATGGTAAGTGTACTCATTACACTTGCTGTGCCTTTATTTGTTGGATGGTTAACGTGGAAATATTCGGATATCTATTTATCTAATTTGTGTAGTAATAATGGTCCGTATGAGTTGGCTAAACAAATTGCCAGCATTTCAGGTGTTATTTTAGGCTTTGTTCTAGCAGCGATTAGTATTTTAACTGCCGTGATGGATAAGACCTTAATTTCAAATATGATGAGAACAGGTCACTTTAAGAACTTCGTAAAACAAGCTTTTTATGGCTGTGCTTGGCTGATTTTATTAATTGTTATTTCATTGGTATTTTTAGGAATAGACACAGCTTTTATTAAGCTTGCATATACTGTGATTATGGCAGTGATGTCTTATACAACAATTCAGTTAATCATCACTGCCAGACGTTTTTACAATATCATTGTGGTTATGAGTAGCCGTTAAATTATTGAATCAACCCGTAGGGTTTAAACTTAATCACTTCATCACCCGCCCAATCATTGAATTGAAGTAGGCGTGATTGCAGTGGAATAATTTCATTGTGATAAAACACTTCAGTCGCAGACTTAATATCACCAAAGCCACCCGCATTGCTTGGCACAATACCCATGAGTTGTGGTGGAACGCGAAGTGCAGCTAACGTGTCATCACGTGTAATAGATTTAATATTGGTAAAGTCATCTTTTGCTGCAATTTCAGATGTTGGAATGACCTGAATGCCATCCTTTTTCCCATTTGGGCTGTAATAGAATAAATTGCGGAAGTTGCCTGGTCCTTTACTTTCCTTGAGTGCTGTTCGTAAGGCAGTAATATCATTTGGATCACTGGCAGGATCATTCACATATAAGATAAATCCTGCATGGCTACCATTGTTGTAATACTTTCTGCGGAACAGGGTCGCAGACTCATTGAGCCATGCAGACTGTAAAGCCGAAATATATTCAGGTGTTCCATAAATTTCCTGATCAATGTCCGTTTCCCGAATATGACAAATACGGTTTTGTGGAAATTCATATTCATGTAAACCATGATGGTTTTGATTCAAATAGAAATACTGGCCATCATGTTCTCCAGCGCGGGTATATTTTGCGAGGGCAGGTTTATATTCTATGGTGTTTCCTAAGCGGGACTTAATATCTTGAACATAAGTATTGCCACACCAAATGAAGTCCAAAGCAATTTGTTCAAAGGCTTTACGGCTCATGCGGCTATGCGGCATAAATAAGTTGGCCAAAAAGTTACGTTTGAAAATGATGCCACTGCTCAAATATGGAGTCGCTGTATAACTTTTTGAAAGTCCTTCAAGGCTGATCTTCGGCTCATACCAACGACCATTAAACCAACATTCCATATAGTTAGATAAATCATTACCATCTAATACAGGAACTGCATCACCAAAAGTAAATGCTTCTGCTCTTAGGGGTAGTGCTTGTTGTACGGGTTGTGGCAAATAGCTTAATGCTGAATTCATCAAACTTTTGGCGTTTGAAAATAGGTTCATGAATAAATCTCCAATACGGATGTATTTGTTTCTGTAATTCCTGCCAAAGGCTCGTTATAAATGGCATGCATGAGTGCCCAAGCTAAATCAGCATGTCCAATTTCTTCTGAACGCCCTGCTGTGAAAGTGATTTGGGTTTGGCTGGCTGTCATGGTTTTTTTAATACTCATTAAGGATTGGGTAAGGTCTTTATCACCTGCATCGTATTCGAGTCTGCCATTACGAATGACATCTAGCGTTTTGTAGACCAATTGCGCTTTAATTTCTGGTGAGTATTTAAAAGTATGTACGGCAGGGAAGAATTGTTTGACCAGTTCCGCGACACCAATTCCCATGCCTGTGGTATCAATACCGATATATGTGACGTTATAACGCAGGGTGATATTGCGGATATGTTCTGCCTGCTGTGCGAAATCATCTCCCTTGAATTGATGGCGTTCCAATACTCTGAACTTCCCACCTGCTACAGCTGGCGGTGCAACAACAACTAAACCTGCATTGTCACCAGAGAGAGCAGGGTCATAGCCAACCCAAACTTGTTTATTTGCAAAAGGTCGGTTATGCCAAATCTTAAAATCAGACCACAGCTCCAGACTGTCCACCATGCAGTGCATAAGCATATTGAGTGGGAACATAGACTGGCCATCATCTACAAATTCACACATCAATAGGTTGGAAAAATCTTCTGCAGAATATTCAAAGCGAAGATCACCAATATTGAAGAGATCGCAGCCACCTGCTTCAGCATCTATGATTGTGACGATCTGCCGCCAAATTTTGTCTTCGCAAAGTCTGCCTTTTTTTAATGAATCGTGTGAAACGTCGATGCTGACCTGTTGGTTTTTCGGTCTGCCTTTGTTGTATCTGCTGCCAGTCCAGAAAGAGTAGGCTTCATGGGTAATGGTGGATGGTGTCGAAAAATAGGTCTTACGCCATTTTTTATGCAATGCCATTGCCGATGCTACTTTTTCTAATTCATTGAAGCCATGCGTCCAAAAAAACTCATCGAAGTAAAAATTTCCGTGGTGGCCCTGTGCTGTACGGTAATTGGTACCTAGGAATAAAAGTTCTGCACCATTCGATAGAACAATCGGATCACCTGTCAATTCCACACCTACATCTGCAGCAAAAGCCTTGATGTAATGTTTGAAAATATGTGCCTGAGCTTTGGATGCAGATAGGAAGATTTGATTTCGACCAGTTTTAAGGGCATCGACCAAAGCTTCACGGGCAAAATAATAAGTTGCCCCAATTTGACGGCTTTTGAGAATAGCGCGGGAACGCTGATCCATTGCTCGGTACCAGTCCCATTGGTATTCAAACAGGTTTTCTTCAAATGCCAGTACGAGTTCTTCAATCTGTTCATCAGTGAAATGATTGGGAACTTTTTTACGTGGTGCAGTATTGCGTTTGCGTATCTCAGGATTGAGGTCTGCTTCGGTACCATCTTTACGATACTTTTCAATACGGGCAAATTCCTTATATGCCCGCATCAACATATCTATTTCTTTAATATCCCCTGACGTTTTTTTATTTTTTAGGATTAATACCATCAGGCGTACGGTCAGGGCATTTTCAACTCGATTTTCGGGCTTTTCTTTGTCCCAGTCATCCCGAGTTTTCCACGTCTGAACAGTACGTTCATTTTCATTGAGCACTTCTGAAATATCGACAATCTTCCAGCCAAGCCAATATAGAAATTTGGCTTTTAGCTTGTTATCCATAATCAGATGCAAATTTGCAATGGGCGATAAATCATTCATTATTTTGGCTGTTTGCTTTCATGTGCAAACATTGGCAGCACCGCACTGATTATTCAGTCAGGCTTATTTGTATATGGCTCATATACAAGCACATGGAATTGCAGTGCTTATGCTTAATTGCCCATTCTGCACCTAATCAAAATCGTGATTTTTATCCGTACATATTTATTGAATAGGTTTGCAAATGAGCAAAGAAGATAAGAAGTACAAATCCAAATGGTTTCGTATAGCTGTAGCTGGTGATACCACTGATGGACGAGAGATCCAACCAGAATGGATTCATCAAATGGCAGAAAACTATGATCCGAATGTCTATGGTGCACGTATTAATATTGAACATATTCGTGGTGTTTTGCCTGATAGCGTGTTTGGTGCATACGGTGATGTGATTGCACTAAAAACCGAAAAAGTCACTATTAATGGTGAAGAAAAAGATGCGCTGTTTGCTCAAATTGAACCGACTGAGAGTTTAATTGCAATCAACAAGAAGAGGCAAAAAGTCTATACATCAATGGAAGTTGATGAAAACTTTGCCAAAACAGGTTCAGCTTATTTGATTGGTTTAGCGGTTACAGACAGTCCTGCATCACTCGGTACAGAAATGTTGCAGTTTGCAGCAGGTGCACAAGTCAATCCATTGAATGACCGTAAACAACGTCCTGAAAACTTATTCAGTGCTGCAACGGAAGTTTCTATTGAGTTTGAGGAAGTGAAAACTCAGCGATCATATTCTGCAGGCTTGCTCGATACAGTAAAAAAACTATTCACAAAACAAGAAAAAGCGGAGCAAAAGTCTGCAGAATCTTTTTCTGAACAAGAGCAGGCGATTCTTGAAATTGCTACGGAAACATCTAAGCAAGGTGAAGCCGTTTCTGATTTAGAAGAAAAATATAGCAACTTAAATACGGCACATGAGCAGCTTCAGCAAGATTTTAACGAACTTAAAACGAAATTGGATGGGGAGCCTGACAGTGAGCCTCGTCCTAAATCTGCTAATTCTAAATTTACTGAAGAAGTCGATTGTTAAGTTTTGATTGTAAATCTTCCAAATTATAAAAAGAGTAACCGCTATGCGTAAAGAAACACGTTTTAAATATAATGCAGCGATGCAAAAACTTGCCGAATTGAATGGTGTAGAGCAAGTTTCCCAGAAGTTTAATGTGACACCATCGGTTCAGCAAAAGTTAGAAGATAAAATTCAGGTATCTTCAGCATTTTTACAGAAAATTAATATTTTCTTGGTGCCTGAGCAGTCTGGTTCAGCAGTCGGTTTAGGCATTAGCCGTCCAATTGCTTCACGTACCAATACAGATACCACAGACCGCCAAGCGACTGATCCAACGTCTATGGATGAGCGTTTCTATTTCTGTCGTAAAACAGATTTCGATACGGCAATCAAATACGCAAAGTTAGATCAGTGGGCCAAATTTAAAGATTTCTACGCCCGTTTTTCTGGACAAATTCATAAGCGTCAAGGCTTAGACCGCATCATGATTGGTTTTAACGGTACCTCTTATGCTGCGACCACAGATATTGCTGCCAATCCAAAACTGCAGGATGTCAACAAAGGTTGGTTGCAGAAAATGCGTGAAGAAAATGCAGCTCGTGTAATGTCATCTGGTGCGGATGTTTCAAAAATTACGGTTGGAGCAACGGGTGACTATAAAAACTTTGATGCATTAGTCATGGATCTGACCAATGAATTTATTGATGAAGTTCACCAGGATAACCCAGACTTAGTCGTGTTGTGTAACCGAAAAACTGTGGCAGACAAGTATTTCCCGTTGGTCAATAAAGATCAGGAAAACTCTGAAAAGCTTGCAGCAGACATCATTATCAGTCAGAAGCGCATGGGCAATTTACCTGTTTATGCCGTGCCGTTTTTTCCTGAAGATGCCATTCTTGTAACGACTTTCGACAACCTTTCGATTTACGTGCAAGAAGGTGCCCGTCGTCGTACCGTGATCGACAATCCAAAACGTGACCAAATTGAAAACTATGAATCTTCAAATGAAGACTATTACATTGAAGATTTAGGTTTGGCTGCGATGGCTGAAAAAATCGAAGTGGTATAAGCCTATGTCACTCGCACGTAAGCATTTCCAAAAACACAGTGCAATTTCAGCGGCCAATACGGCTGCTGAATTTGGCACCATGCAAGATTTGTCTTTTTATGAGTTACATCTTGCACAGTTAAATAATGACCGCCATCGCTTAAAGCAGATTCAATCTACTGAAGCGAAAGTTCAATTAAAAACCAATCTATTGCCAAATTATCTGCCCTATGTAGATGGAATTCTTGAAGCAAATAAATCGGTTCAAGATGAAGTCTTCATGACCATTTTAGTCTGGTGCATGGATGTTGGTGATTATTCCAAAGCATTGGAAATGGCCGAATTTGCCTTGTTGCACAACATGGCCATGCCAGATCGTTTTGAACGCAAGACAGCAACTTTAGTCACTGAAGAAATTGCGAATGCTTTTTTAAAGCAGCTTAAAACCAATGCTTATGTGGATATTGATGTTCTTTTGCATCTTGAAAAGTTGGTGATCCGTGGTGATGTAGATGCCCAAATTTTGGATATGCCAGATCAGGTAAAAGCAAAGTTATTTGTTGCCCTGGGTAAAGCAAAAATTAAGCTGATTACCAACAAGGATGAACCAAGTGAAAGCGACTTGGCTTATGCCAAAGATGCTTTGGCTTACCTTGAGCGAGCTGTTGAATTAGATGATCGTTGTGGTGGTAAACAAGATCATAAGACCATGGAAACCTTACTTAAAAAGTTTGGTGACCAAACTGTCAGTTAAATAATGACGGTGAAATCCTGAAAAGGCTTTGACCGATTTAACCGAGTGCCCACGCACCGCATGGGCGAACAATGGTGATGTCATTACACGCTAATACACATTAGACCATTGTTCCCACCCATGCATTCATTTCAAAACAACGGTAGGGGATAGTATGGGATTTGTCGCAAATGGTAATTACACGCCAAGTGAAGTCATTATTGAAAGTGATCCTTTTTATCCGTCTATTGCTTTGGATCAAATTCGAGAGATTGTGCGTCTTGATGGTGTAGTGACCAACGCCCGTCTCAAACAAGCAATTATTGAAGAAGTATTAGATATCAATCGTTTGCTTATTTCATTGCAAACCAAAGTGATTCAACTTTCTGATCTATCCAAAACTCAAATCGATGGTTTGCCTGATACTGACTATTTGTATTTATCTGCAGTTGCAAATGGAGTAGCTGCAAAGATTAATGAAAATTATCGAACCTATGACAGTTCAAATTCTGGTGCAAAAAAGGCTGAACAGGCTGAAAGCACTGTTGATGATTATCGTCGTAATAGACAGTGGGCCATTCAACAGCTTTTAGGCCAAAACCATACAGTTGTTGAATTAATTTAGAGATCGCACATGGCCAAAACGATTTTTGCTTTGCAACATGACACAGTCGATGAGATCTGTTGGCGAGTGTACGGCAGAAGTTCAGGTGTTGTTGAAAAAGTTTTGGAAGCCAATCCAAAACTTGCAGAACTTGGTGCATTTCTTCCCATAGGAACTGAAGTCATTTTACCTGACATTGAAACACCGCAACAAATTAAACAAACCATCCAGCTCTGGGATTAATAACAACATGACAGAACCAACTACAACAGCAACAGTTGCTGGATTAAGCGCAATTTCTTTACTGCCGTTCATTAATGGTAATGCTTTATTGGGTGCAGTACTTGGTGCTGCATTTATTGCAACTTATGAAAAAGATTTAACAGCATGGCAGCGTTTAAGAACCATGTTGTTATCTACAGGAATTGGCTACTTGCTTGCACCAGAAATCACGAGTCGGACTTTAGTCACCAGTGATGCGACTGCAGCATTGATTACATCCACCTTTTCACTTTTCATTTTAGTAAAAGCTGTCGATTGGGTGAAAAAAGCTCGGTTATCTGAGATTTGGAAAGTTTTTAAAAATGGAGGACAGCATGATTGAGTATTTATTTCAGGGTATTGCTTTGATTGCATACCTCGCATGTTCATTACGAATGATCTGTTTCAATCGTAACGGAGCACAGTTTCATCGTGGTTATGCTTGGCTTGCTGCTTTATTGATAGCAGCTTGTCTGGGGCAAAGCCTGCATATTTTGCTTTTCAAAGACCCTGTCACTGTATGGGATGCATTCTTTGCTGTGTTTTTGGCAGTACTTATTTTTAGAACAAAAGGCAATGTGGCCAAATTAATTTGGAGTCCAGCATGATTATTAAATTTGGTGAACGTGGTGATGCCGTCGCCCAGCTGCAGAAACGTTTAAATGCGCTTGGTTTTAAAAGTAAAAATGACAAACTTTTAGTCGTAGATGGCATTTTTGGTGAAGGAACCGAATATGCAGTGATGCAATTCCAAAAAAGTGTTGGGCTTTTAATTGATGGCAAAGTTGGTGATAAAACACGAGCTGCATTAGCTGAACAGGATGTATCTAAATTTTTAAAAGACAGTGATTATATTGCGGCAGCTAAACGTCTTAATGTATCTGAACTGAGCATTCGTGTTTTTGGTGCAACTGAAGGTCGTGGTGTTGGCTTCTTAAAAAATGGCAAGGCTAAAATTTTATTTGAACGCCACCGAATGTATCACTATTTGGTGCAATTCAAAGGTAAAGCTTTTGCAAATGCTCAAATGAAACAATTTCCCAACTTGGTGAATACATCACCAGGTGGATATAAGGGTAATGAAGCTGAATATACCCGTTTAAAACTGGCCATGAATATCCATGCTGAGGCAGCTTTAATGTCATGCAGTTGGGGGCAGTTCCAAATCATGGGTGAAAACTGGAAAGACTTGGGTTATGCCTCTGTTTTTGAGTTTGTAGATCAAATGCAAGCCACAGAATCTTTACAGTTAGAAGCCTTTGTCCGTTTTATTGAATTTAAGACGGGCACAATTGCAGATAAAAAAGTGGCTTTAGTTGATGCTTTGCGTGAAGAAGACTGGCACACAGTTTTCACGCTTTATAATGGGAAAAATTATAAAAAACTTGGTTATCAGGCGAAATTCCAACGTGAGTGGGATCATTTAGAACCATTGTACGGTGATAAAAAAGCAGCATGAAAAAGCCTGATAGTTTAAAACGACACATGATTAACGCTGTAACTGAGTTACAGCGTGATCCTGATCGTATGTTGATATTTACAGATAAGGGTAATGTTCGTTGTACGCTTGCAAACGGACTCTCATTTGAATATGTCTATGAACTTAACTTTATATTGACTGAATATGCAGGTGATCTTGATGCAGTCATGATTCCTTTATTAGATTGGGTTCGATTAAATCAGCATGAGTTGTTGGCCAACTTAGAAAAAAGCAAAGACGCATTTAAATTTGAAACTGTAATTTTGGACAATAACACTGTGGATCTGTCGATGACTTTACCTATTACTGAGCGGGTAATTGTTAAACGACAAGAAGATGGTACCTTGAATATTAGCTTCCCAGATGAAGAACAATATGAAAATGCCACAGAACCACAGCTTTTTAAAATGATTGATCAGAACACGGGAAATGTCTTAGCCGAATGGATGTCTGCTGAACCTGAGGAGCAGTATTTTTAGTTTGGTGGATTATGGAAAACTTTAATGAACTGACAGAGTATTTAGGTACCTTACTTGGCCAATTGAGTGAAGCTGAACTTCGTAAGTTAGAGATAGGTGTTGCACGTAAACTTAGGGTATCTCAAAAGGCTAGAATCACTCGACAGCAAAACCCAGATGGCAGTCAGTATGTCCCACGTAAAACTGTTTTAAGAGATAAGAAAAATAAAATTAAAAATAAGATGTTCAACGTGATCAAGAATGCAAAGTACATGCGTATTGATCGGACAGCACAAGGTACAGCAATTGGTTTTGTGGGGCGAGTCGCATTTATTGCGAGGGTTCACCAATACGGTTTAAGAGATAGAGTCGCACTTTATGGCCCCAATGTGCAGTATTCACGTCGTGAGTTATTGGGCTTTACTGATGAAGACCTTGCCATGATTGAAAATGATATTTTGAACTCTATTTCATCCAAATAAGTGCATTTGTATATGGCTCATATACAAGCCTTATCAAATGCATTCCTTTTTCATCTGCAACACGATTGCAGCATGAGCGCAGAATTACACCGTCGTCTTGAAAACCTGATTCGTTTAGGCACGATCAAGACCATTCATCCAGCGAAACCATTTACTACAGTCACTGTCCAAATTGGGCAGATTACGACTGCGAAGTTACGTTTTCTTGATTTAAGGGCAGGGGATGACAAGAGCTGGAATCCACCAAGTATTGGGGAGGAAGTTGTTGTGCTGAGTCCAAGTGGTGTGTTGGAAATGGGAATTGTTATTGCTGGTTTGAGTAATGATCAGAACCCAGCACCTGCTGATGACTTAAACAAGAATATTCGTATTTTTTCAGATGGTTGCCTTATTTCCTATGATGTCAGTAGCCACGCTTTAGAAGCCATATTACCTGCAGGTGGAACTGCTGTTTTAAC
The DNA here is from genome assembly GCF_013418565.1 of Acinetobacter sp. YH12135. NCBI lineage: Bacteria > Pseudomonadati > Pseudomonadota > Gammaproteobacteria > Moraxellales > Moraxellaceae > Acinetobacter > Acinetobacter sp. YH12135. The sequence goes on along the minus strand of NZ_VPBU01000021.1, from coordinate 3,281 downwards.
AGCACTAGGTGGCGTAACGATCAATGGTGATACCACGATCAATGGAAATGTTCAGGTGAATGGCAGCACTGCAATGACAGGAAACAATACGGTTGGTGGTAGCCAGTTAGTACAAGGATCTAGCCATTCATCTGGTCAGTTCAGTACTGAAGCTGATGTGACTGCTGGCAGTATCAGTTTGAAATCGCATGTTCATTCTGGTGTGCAGTCTGGTGGTGGAACTACTGGAGGACCACAGTAATGATGTCGCGTCTTGATGGTTCTGAACTATCAGAAAAAGAACATATTTTACAGTCTTTGGAAGACATTGCTACGACACCAATTGGTACCCGAATTATGCGTCGTGATTATGGTACGCAGTTGGCTGATTTGATTGATCAACCTATTAGTGAAGCACTGTATTTGAAAATTTATAGCACTTTATATGTTGCGTATTTACGTTGGGAAGATCGTATCGATATTAGTCAGATCCAAGTCGCTGAGATTCAAAATGGGCAGTTAATTTTGGATATCACAGGGTTTTTAAAAACAAATGGCATGGAAATGAATATATCGATTCCTGTTAAGTGGGGAGCTATTGCATGAGTGTTGATTTTAATCAATTACAGAAACCTGATGCTTTTGATGAGATTGATTATGAAACTATTTTTAATAGTCGAAAGGAAAATCTAATTGCATTGTGGCCGAGCAATAAGCAAAACCAGATTCGAAAAACTCTAGATCGAGAGAGTGAGCCGCTAACTAAGCTTTTACAAGAAAATGTCTATCGTGAAATTCTACTGCGTTCAAAAATTAACGCTCAGTATCGTGCTGTACTTTTAGCTTATGCCACTGGTACAGATTTAGATGTCAAAGTAGCTGATTACGGTATTCAACGACTTATTGTTTCAGCTGAAGATTTAAGCAGTACACCACCTAAACCTGCAGTTTATGAAAGTGATGAAGAGTTGCGTTATCGTGCAAGTAAAGCATTTGATGGATTGTCTGTTGCAGGTCCAACTTCAGCGTATGAGTTTTTTTCATTGAGTGCAGATGGCCGTGTTGCCGATGCCTATGCCTCTTCACCATCCCCTGCAAATGCATTAATCACGATTTTACAAAGAGATTCTGCTAATGGTGCTGCATCCGAAGAACTCTGCCAAATTGTGAATAACTATGTATCTGGTGAAGAGCGAAGGCCTACAGGTGATCGAGTTGTAGTCCAGTCTGCTGATATCGTTGAATATAAAATTCAAGCTGTACTTCATCACAATAATTTGCCTGAAACTGATCCCTTGTTAGATGAGGCTCTCACTAATATTCGCAAATTTGTAAATAGTCCAAAGCGTATTGGTCAAAGTATTTATTTATCTGCCATTTTTAAGCAATTGCACGTGTCTGGCGTGGAACGTGTTGAGTTAATTAGTCCGACAGAAGATGTATTGGTTTCTGAATTTCAGGCTTCATTTTGCTCTGCGATTGGTATTTCTCTTGGGGGGAGCTAGTGAAAAATTTACTTCCTCCAAATTCAACTGATTTAGAAAAAAATGTTGCTGAAGAACTTGGCAATAATTCGAACCTGCCTGCAAATTTACGCAGCCTTGTCACTTTGAATGATGTACCAAGTCAGTTTTTACCGCATTTGGCTTGGGAAAACAGTGTTGATCGTTGGCAACAGGATTGGCCAGAAGAAGTTAAAAAACAGCAGATCAAGGCAAGTTTTGAGGTTCACAAGTACAAAGGCACAAATTACGCCCTGCGCAAAATTGTCGAAGCGTTTGGTTATAGCGTCACCATTTATGAATGGTGGCAAGAAGTACCCATGAATGAACCAGGTACTTTCCAAATTTCAATCGACACCAACAATCAATCATTAACTGAACAAGGGCTGAATACTTTACTTCAGCTCATTGATGATGCTCGACCGCTTACACGCCACTGCAAACATATTCAAATTAACGTTACGCCAAGTTATGCACAGATCTATGCCTTAGCAGGCAGTTATAGCGGTGACGATACAACAATTTTCCCAGAAGTCCAGGATGCCATTATTTCCGCAGCTCCTATTTGGGCTTTCTATGAGCAAACAGAAACTGAAATTTATCCTTTCGGAGCCCACACATGAGTTACTACACCAAGATTACGAAAGCAGGTTTAGCAGCAATCACAGCTGCTATGAATAACAATTCTAAAGTTCCAATTACCTACATGGCCTTTGGTGATGGCAATGGATATATTCCTGAACCTGATGAAAATGCGACTTCATTAGTCAATGAGGTTTATCGTGTTGGCGTAAATAAAGTTGAAGTTCATAGTAAGAACCCAAATTGGTTAGTCTGTGAAGCAATCATTCCTTCTGCTGTAGGTGGTTTTAATATTCGTGAAGTGGCTCTATATGACAGCACTGGCAATACCATGTTGGCAATTGCGAGTTACCCACCAACGTATAAACCAACAGTAGAAGAAGGTGCAGCGAAGATTCAAACCATACGAATTGTCATTCAGGTAGATAATTCGGGAAACTTTGAATTGATTGTAGATCCTGATGTAGTACTTGCAACAGTGGATTTAGTATTATCAAATCAAATAATTACTTGTGAATCCGTTGAGGATTTAATCAGTAAACCTATTTACAAAGATGGACAAAGAGCTTACTTAAAATCTTATTATGATGGTAAAGCTACTGGTTGGGGGTATTTGATTCATCGTAATATTACAACACAACCAGATTATGTATATACGTTTCCATGCATTTCTGGTGGTATCTGGGAGCGTGAGAGAAAAGATAAAAAACATCACTTTGCTGTCGACGCAGGCGTATTAACAGGAAATGGAATAGATAATACTGTTGCATTACAACGCTTAAGTGCAATTTTGGTTAGAGAGGATGTAATTGAATTTCCAGCTGGGGTGATTGAAACAACTGATTTTAAGATACCAGATGCCCTTATTACCGTAAAAGGCAAAGGAAAAACTATTTCAACATTAAAATTAACACATAAGGACTCATCAATTCGTATTCATGAAGCAACTCAATTTAAATCAATTAAAGTTTTAGGTGTCGGAGTTTATGAACATAAGTATTTATTAAGAGATGAACGCCCTTACAATACATCTGATGTTGATGTTGACTTAAATGATTGTTATTTTGGAAAATCTGAATATATTGTTTTAGCTCTGTACACGACAAAAATAGATAACTCATTGAAATAATGTCACAATAATTGTTTTCTAACGACGAATACTATGACACATCTCAATGAGTTATATCTTATCTTAAACAAATCTCTAAAATGGAACAA
>NZ_VPBU01000020.1:0-48702 GCF_013418565.1 Acinetobacter sp. YH12135 | reverse complement strand
CCTATTTAAGTGATGTGCTGAAAAGGTTACCGACACACAAAGTGACCCAAATTGAAGAATTGCTGCCGCACTGCTGGAAACCTAAATCGAATTAAAAAATAGGTATGGGATTCAGCGGACGCTTACACTTAATTTAAATATGATAGATGTAGAATTAATGACGCTTCGCCAACAAGCTATTTGACAGACGATTTAACCATTGTGGGCTAATACTCGAAAGCTGCATTAGGGTTTTGGCTTTTAAACCGACCGCACGATGCGTATTGGTCAGGATCGAATCTTTAACCGTCGCTTGTTGATACACCACCTGGGCGACATCTTCTGTCGATAAATGCACACCCATGTTTTGAATGGTGGCTGCATCCATATCTTTCACCATTGCAGTTTGTACAAATAGCGGCATGACATCTAAGACCCGAATGCCGTATTTTTGCCACTCTATATCTAAACCTTCCGTAATGCCACGTACTGCAAATTTGGAAGCAGAATAAGAAATTAAATCGGCTTGTCCATAAATCGCAGATGCCGAAGACAGGTTAATCACCCGTGCAAAACTTGCTTGTTTTAAATAAGGCAAAGCCGCATGACAACCGTTTAATACACCATTCACATTCACTGCCATAGTCCGATGATGCGCTTCTATGGGTGTGTCTTCAAATGCGCCTGAGTAGAGAATTCCTGCATTATTCACCAAAATATTCAATTCACCTGCCCATTGGCAAAAATCGGATAACGCAGCTTGCCAACTGGCATAGTCTGCCACATCAAGCAAACCTGCATGTGCACGCTCACCCAATTGTTCTGCTAATTGCTGTGCTTGTGCGAGATGAATATCATAAATACCGACACGGTAACCTTGTTGATAAAACAATTGTGCGATTGCGGCACCAATGCCTTGTGCAGCGCCACTAATCAAGATACTGTGCATTTGAACTTGCTCCCTGATGTTATTTTTGTTGTGCATATCGTCCTTGCCATCTGAGCATAACAAAAAAATGGTGCATTCGTGCAATAAATTGAAATAAGGAACAACCCATGCAGCAATTGCTTTCAATCATGCAACAGTTACGTCAACAATGCCCGTGGGATCAAAAACAAACCCCAGAAAGTTTGACTCAATACGCGATTGAAGAAGCTTATGAAGTTGAAGCGGCAGTGCGTTCAGGCAAGGTAGATGATGTACGTGATGAGCTGGGTGATTTGTTGTTGCAAGTGGTGTTTCAGGCACAAATGTATAGCGAGCAAGGTGCATTTGATTTTCAAGATGTGGTACAAGCCATTTGCGATAAATTAATTCGTCGGCATCCACATGTGTTTCAGGCAGAACAGTTTGCGCAGCTTAGCGCAGAAGATGTCGCTGCCTTATGGAAAACCATCAAACAACAAGAAAAACAGGGTAAAGCAAAGTCACGTTTAGATGAGGTGAAACATGCACCCGCTTTGGTGCAGGCACAGCAAATTCAGCAGCATGCGGCACAATTGGGCTTTGACTTTCATACCGTGCAAGATGCGTATGGCAAGTTAGAAGAAGAATTGCAAGAATTACAACAGGCGATTCAACAGCAACAATCCGATGAAATACAGGATGAGTTAGGGGATTGTTTGTTTTCTTTAATCAATGTTGGGCGTAAACTTGGCGTGTCCAGTGAGTTGGCATTATTGGGCACAATTCATAAATTTAGAACACGCTTTGCTTACATTGAAGATCAGGCCGAATTACAACAAAAAACAATAGAAGATATGACTTTAGAAGAAATGGATCAACTTTGGGAGCAGGCAAAACAACAATTAAAATGACAGGTTTTGCGGCAGCATGAATATATCGCAGCAATTAAAAGTTTCTTTTCGCTTTTTTTCTTTTGGATGGCAGTACTGGCTTGCATTGCTGTTATGCAGTATCAGTGTATGGAGTACAGCACAAAATGTGCAGTCCAAGCCTGCTCAGGTGAATGGGCATAGCTATGATCAAAACTATTTAAAATGGAAAGCACAGCAAGCCGCGCAAGATCAGCGTTTAAGTGCGGCTCAAACCGCATCATCAAGCGCAGAACATTATTTAGCGCGTCCCACTCAGCAAAGTGCGCCTACAAATCAAGTGCGTTTAAATAGTGCTTCGTTAGAACAATTGCAGCAATTGTCTGGGGTGGGTAGGAAAAAAGCACAAGCGATTGTGGAATACCGAAAACAAAATGGAAAATTTCAAAGTATTGAAGAACTTCAGCAAGTCAAAGGGATTGGCCCTGCCTTATTTGCCAAGAATAAACACAAGTTGGCATTGTAGCTGCAAGCAGAATTTTAGCACTGCACATTGCAAAATTAGCGTGTGAATCAAATTGCCCTTTGATTGTGTTAGAGATATGATTAGCGACATCTTATCTGTTTTACGTTCAGACGTAGGAGACAGCGTCTTTTGCAAACTTTGCGCGCGTCAAAATGTGGTTTATCTACCGCTCAATTACCTTCTTCCATTTTAGATGTTCTAGATGCTTTAACCAAAGCAGGCTATGAAGCTTATATCGTCGGTGGTGGAGTTCGTGACTTAATGTTAGGGCTAAATCCGAAGGATTTTGATGCCGTAACCAATGCCACACCCTCACAAGTGAAAGAAGTTTTCGGACGACGTTGCCGAATTATTGGACGACGTTTTGAGCTGGCGCATGTCTATGCAGGGCGTGAACTAATTGAAGTGGCCACTTTCCGTGCGCCACCGAAAAAAGCTGTGACTTCTGCGGCGGGGATGATTCTGCGCGATAATAACTGGGGCACAATCGAGCAAGATTTTGCCCGTCGTGACTTTTCAATCAATGCGTTGTATTACCAGCCACGCAAAGGCATCGTGTTAGATTTTTGCAATGCCGTAGATGATATAAAGCACAGAAACTTGCGTTTATTGGGCGATCCAACTTTACGTTTTGAAGAAGACCCAGTGCGTATGCTGCGTACTTTGCGTTTTGCTGCCAAATTAAATTTCAATATTGATCCAAAAATTCTTAAAATTTTTACGCCTGAAATGACGCAGTTATTGCGTGATGTATCGCCACACCGTTTATATGATGAGTCGCAAAAACTCTTTACGATGGGACATTTAAATAAAGTCCTGCCGATGTTGATTGAGTTTGGTATTTGGCGTCAGTTATTTGCCGACATCAAGCCAGACATCAACTCATTTATTGAACGTGCAGCAAAAAATACCGATCAACGGATTACGATTGGTAAAACCATCAACCCTGCATTTTTCTATGCGGTGCTGTTGTGGCAACCGTTTTTAGAGCGTTGTGACTTTTATCTTTCTAAAGGTGTGGTGGCAGCCGAAGCGCGAGCCCAAGCAGGTTTAGATGTACTGAAACGTCAGGCGACACGTACCATTATTCCTCGTTTTGCTGAAACTTTTATTCGTGAAGTTTGGGAAATGCAAACCCGTTTATTGCAACCGAAACCACAGCAAATTGAAGCATTGTCTGGGCATGCGCGTTTCCGTGCAGGTTTTGACTTTTTATTACTGCGTGAAAAAGCAGGCGATAGCTCGACTTTAGGAATGGGTCAGTGGTGGGATGCCTACCAGCTTATGAGCACCGATGAAAAAGAACGTGCGATTGCCCAATATAACCGATTACGTGCCAAGAGCCGCCGTAAAACAGCGCAAGAACCTGTTGAAGTGGCACCAGCAACACATGCTGCCGATATGCAGATTGAACCCTTGGTGAATGAGCCTGAGCCTCGTAGTCGACGTGCGCGTAAAGCCAAACAGTATGAAGAAAATCGGGCGCAATTGACTGCTACAGCAAACGGTTCAGGTATTGGTGCAGATCATCCGATTTTAAAACGTAAACGTGTGCAACGTGATTTAAGCCAAGTGATTTTTGGGCCAACACAATGAGCAACATCACCTATATTGGTTTAGGCAGTAATTTGGGCGATTCGCGTCAAATTTTGACTGAAGCGGTGCAAAAACTGGCAACTTTGGGGCAAGTGCAGACTTCTAAACTGTATCAAAGCCCACCAATGGGGCCACAAGATCAGCCTAATTATTTGAATGCTGTGGTACGTTTAGATACCGAACTTGAAGCCTTGGCATTGTTAGATGAATTACAGCGTTTTGAACAAGAGTCGGGTCGGGTGCGTTTACGTCATTGGGGTGAGCGTACGCTAGATTTAGACTTGTTGATTTATGCTGATGCCAACATTCAAAATGAACGTCTGACTGTACCGCATGTGGGGGTGTTAGAACGTGATTTTGTCGTCATCCCGTTGTTAGATTTGGATGCTAACTTAAGCGTTAAGGGACAATTATTAAAACACTCGCCATTGCTTGAACATCCGAGCTTAACTGTTGTAGATGCCAGCAATTGGGCAGGGCTATAAAGTTTTAAATTAAGCATGCGTGATGCTTTTTCCATAGAGGAATATTTTCATGATTAGTTTAAGTGACCTAAGAAAATTTAAAGCGGAAGGTCGAAAATTCTCCTGCCTGACTTGCTATGATGCAAGCATGGCGAAAGCAATGGAAATTGCTGAAATTGATACGATTTTAATTGGCGATTCTTTGGGGATGTCCATTCAGGGGCGTGACTCAACCTTGCCTGTCAGCGTGGCGGATATGGCTTATCATACTGCGGCGGTGCGTCGTGGTAATCAACATGCTTTTATTTTGACTGACTTGCCATTTATGAGTTATGCCACCTTAAATGATGCATTGCAAAGCTCGAAAGAGGTGATGCAAGCGGGTGCACAAATGGTCAAAATGGAAGGTGGTGCATGGCTCAGCGAAACCGTTGCAACACTGACCCGTAATGGTATTCCTGTCTGTGTACATTTAGGTTTAACGCCACAATCGGTGCATGTATTTGGCGGTTATAAATTACAGGCACGTACCCGCGAAGCTGCAGATAAACTGATTGCTGACTGTAAAGCTGTGGTAGAAGCAGGCGCGGCGATTCTGTTACTAGAATGTGTGCCAGCACAGCTAGGTCAAGAAATTTCTGCCTTGTTCCCTGAAATTCCAGTGATTGGGATTGGTGCAGGTGCAGACACTGACGGTCAGGTACTAGTGGTGCAAGACATGCTGGGGCTGACTTTTGGTCGTGTCGCAAAATTTGTACGTAACTTTATGAAAGAACAAGCGGGTGAAACTGCCATTTTGGATGCGTTTAAAGCCTATCATGCTGCAGTTCAAGATGGTTCTTTCCCAGCACGTGAACAAACTTTCCAAGTCGAGTTGTAATATGAAAACTGAAACCACAATTCAAGGCTTAGCGGCTTCATTACAGCCTGCACGCGCTGCGCGTAAAACCATTGGTTTTGTTCCGACCATGGGCAATTTGCACGAAGGGCATTTGACCTTGGTGCGCGAAGCGAAAAAAATATGTGATGTGGTGGTGGTCAGTATTTTTGTCAATCCAATTCAATTTGGCCCTAATGAAGACTTTGACAGTTATCCGCGAACTTTAGACCAAGACAGCCAATTGTTGGCAGAGGTCGGTTGCGACATTATTTTTGCGCCTTCAGTTGAGCAAATGTATGGTAACAAACCACGTTTGACCAATATTTCAGTGAGTGAGATTACGGCAGACTTGTGTGGCTTGCAGCGTCTTGGACACTTTGATGGTGTTGCGGTGGTCGTGACCAAATTATTCAATATGGTACAGCCAAACTATGCTTTCTTTGGTGAAAAAGACTATCAACAACTGGCAGTCATTCGTCAGTTTGTACGTGACTTGAATATTCCGCTAGAAGTGATTGGTGTGCCAATTGTACGTGCAGCAGATGGTTTGGCACTTAGTTCACGCAATGGGTATTTGAGCGCTGAACAGCGTCAAATTGCACCGACAATCTATCAAAGTTTAAAGGCTGCTGCACAAGCATTACAGCAAGGTGAAACTTTGTCACAAGTGTTAGCGAATATTAAAGCAACATTGACAGCAGCAGGCTTTGTTGTGGACTATGTAGAGGCGCGTACAACAGAATTGCAGAAAATTGAAGCATTTAGTGAAGATCTGGTGTTGTTCGTTGCAGCAAAATTGGGCAATACACGTTTAATTGATAATTTGCAGGTCAAACATTCTGCATAGCTGGCAATAGAAGGGTTGCATGCCATGAAACGTATTTTGATCGTGACAGGTCAATCGGGTTCAGGAAAATCTTCGGCATTACAAGTGTTGGAAGATTTGGGTTATTACTGTATTGATAATTTACCTTTGGCATTGCTCCCCGAAATTGTGGATAAACTGGATCAGGAAAATAACTTGGAGCAGTTGGCATTGGGGGTAGATGTACGCAGCACCCGTGCCGACTTGCAAGAGTTTGATTTGGTATTTGAGCAACTGCAAAAGCATGGTTCAGTCGATATTATTTATCTGACCACGCAAGATCAGGAATTGATTGCCCGTTTTAGCGCATCACGCCGTCCGCATCCACTCTCTAGCCGTTTTAAAAGCTTGAATGAATGTATTCAAGAAGAAAAAAACTTGTTGATGCCGATTCAGTTCCGCTCTACGGTTCATATTGATACCACTGACAAAAGTGTGCATGATCTAAAACACGTATTGTTGTCTAAGCTTGGACAAACCGACAATCTTATTGTAATTTTACAATCCTTTGGCTATAAGCACGGAATTCCTTTAGATGCCGATTATGTGTTTGATGTGCGCCATTTGCCTAATCCACATTGGGATTTGGAGCTCAGGAAATATTCAGGCTTAGATGCCCCTGTGCAGGAATTTTTGCAACAAAGTTCACAAACGCATGAAATGTTTCACGACATTCAGCAGTTTTTAGAAAAATGGTTGCCAGCCTTTGCCGAAGGGCATCGACACTACATTACCATTTCAATTGGCTGTACGGGTGGGCAACACCGTTCTGTCTATATCGTTGATAGACTAAAAAAAGCACTTGAGGCAAAATGGTCTATTCAAGTCTTACACCGAGAAATGAAGCACTGGTCATGATTGACACAACTGTTGACGTAATTAATAAACTAGGTTTACATGCACGGGCATCTGGGAAACTGATTGAAGTGACCACCAAATTCCGTTCGTCAATCCAAATTGGTAAAGGCGACAAATTGGTTGATGCCAAAAATATTATGTCCTTGCTCATGTTAGGTGCAGGCAAGGGAACTACTTTACGCTTGGTGATTGATGGTGCAGATGAAGAAAAAGCTTTATCTGATATTCAAGCACTGTTTGCAGCAAAATTTTACGAGGCAGATTAATCGTGGCACGTCGACCGCAACGTTTTACCGAAGATGACTTTGAATCTTTAGAAGGGCGTGCAAGTAAAACCGAACAGAAAAAAGCCGTACAACGTATGGCCGCGCTTGGCGAACAATTGGCGCAGTTAAGTACTAAACAAATTCAAAAACTTCCAGTAGAAGAGCGTTTAATTGATGCTTTACTGGAATTGCAAAGTATTACTTCACATGAAGCACGTCGTCGTCAGTGTCAGCGTATTGGTAAATTGTTGCGTAATGAAGATGAAAGCGTAATTTTGTCTTATTTGACGCCGCAGCAAGGTGCGAAAAAAACCGCACAGTTACAGCGTTGGGTAGAGCGAATTATTAAAGACGGCGACCCTGTGATTAATGATTTTAGTAAAACCTATAAAGCAGCTGAGCGTCATACGCTGCGTCAGCATGTGTTGCGTATCCACCGTGATATGAAACAGGAAGTGTCTGCGGAAGAACTTGAAGCATCTAAGCTCAAGTTGTTTAACTATGTGCAGCAAGTGGCTTTGCTGTCAGAAAACTAAGCTATCAGAGAACCAAGTGATCAAACGCGAGCTTGTCTGATTGCAATAAAAAACGACTCATAACGAGTCGTTTTTTATTGTCTTTTATGTGTAAGGATTTTCAAATTTTAGCCGAACTCACCGACTGAACGCTCTTTGGCCCATTCACGCAGTACAAATTTTTGTAATTTACCTGTCGATGTTTTTGGAATTTCAGTAATCACCACATCCTTTGGTACTTTAAAACGCGCCAAATGTTGACTGCAATAGGCAATAATTTCTTCAGGGCTGACCTGCTTGCCTTCTTTCAGTTCAATAAAGGCACACGGGACTTCCTGCCAACGTGGATCTGGTTTTGCCACCACTGCAGCAGTCAAAATTGCAGGATGTTGATACAACACCTCTTCCACTTCGAGTGAAGAAATATTTTCACCACCTGAAATAATCACATCTTTAGAGCGGTCAGTAATTTTGGCGTAGCCATCGGGTTGGCAGACAGCTAAATCGCCCGTATGGAACCAGCCACCTGCAAATGCTTCTGCGGTGGCTTCTGGGTTTTTCAAATAACCTTTCATCACGATATTGCCACGGAACATAATTTCGCCCATGGTTTTGCCGTCTTTTGGTACAGGTTGCATGGTTTCTGGGTCTAAAACTTTCATGCCATCTTGCAGCGGATAAGGCACGCCTTGACGCGAATGTAATTGTGCTTGTTCTTGAATGGATAGGTCGCTCCAGCCTGCTTGAGAAGCACACAGCGCAGATGGGCCATAGGTTTCAGTTAAGCCATAAACGTGAGTTACGTTAATGCCAATATTGCGCATACCTTCAATAATTGCTGCTGGCGGTGCAGCACCCGCAACCATCACTTCAACACGGTGATCAAACTGGGTCTTTTTCTCCTCAGGGGTGTTGATGAGCATCGACAAGACAATTGGCGCACCGCAGAAATAATCGACTTTGTGCTCTGCAATTAATTTAAAAATCAGTTCAGGGTCGACTTTACGTAAGCAGATATTGGTGCCACCGTTGGCTGCCATCGTCCATGCAAAGCACCAGCCATTACAGTGGAATAGGGGCAGTGTCCATAGGTAGGTTGCACGTGGGGTCATCCCGCAGGCAATAATATTACTGGCTGCATTAATGTAGGCACCGCGATGATGATAGACCACGCCTTTCGGGTTGCCTGTCGTGCCAGACGTATAGTTCAGGCTAATTGCATCCCATTCATCTTGTGGCAAATGCCATTCAAAATTTGGGTCACCTGCAGCCAGCCAAGTTTCGTATTCAATCTGTCCGATGCTAAGGGCATTGGCAGCATGCTCATATTCTGCATCGTTGACATCAATCACGTAAATTTCATGATTGACCATCGCTAAGGCTTCTTGTGCCAAAGCCGCAAATTCAGGGTCAACCAAAAGCACTTTGGATTCTGCATGATCGAGCATAAACGCCAGTGTTTTGGCATCTAAACGAGTGTTTAGTGTGTTCAGCACTGCACCCGCCATTGGCACAGCAAAGTGTGCTTCTAGCATGGCAGGAACATTCGGAAGCAGCACCGAAACAGTGTCATTTTTGCTGATGCCTAAATTTTGAAGTTGATGTGCAAATTGGCAGCAGCGCAAATAAGTTTCGCGCCAGGTAATTTGACGTGAACCGTGAATAATCGCGTTTTGGTGCGGGTAAATATAAGCTGCCCGTTCTAAGTAACGTAACGGGGACAAGGCGACAAAGTTCGCAGGGGTACGCGGTAATTCATCGTATGCGCTGACCATTGTTATTCTCCATAATATGTGTCGTTATTTTATCCAACTTAAAAAGATAGGGATTTTATGGCAGCTTTGCAGTTATGCTTTAGTCGAAAATCTGTTGTTTTTGTTTTGAATCGCTTGTAAGTAAATTTAAAAAATAGTTTAAGTAAAATTTAGCAGCTATTTTTTATTCAATAAAAATAGTAGCTTATTGGAAAATATTAACTTATTCTGTCATTTGGCTTTTATAGAGTGATGGGCTGAGACCTGTCCAACGCTTAAATGCACGTCGAAATTCGCGTAATTCACTAAAGCCAAGTTGTTGGCTAATTTCAGTCATGCTCAAAGGCTGTTGTAGCAGTTGTTTGGCTTTATTTTCCAAAACGTGTTGGCGCAGGTTTTGGAAGTTGCAGCCTTCGGCAAGTAATTGTCTGCGTAAATGTCTTTCGCTCATTTGAAAATGTTGTGCCGCTTGGTGCATATCAAAGTGCTGAGGTAAATGCTGTTCGATTAGATAACTCAACACGTGTGCATATTGCTGTTGATTAATCGCCTGCATATCCTGATACGCTTGTTGGCAGACACGCAGGGCGGTGCTGTAATTGGCGGCACTAGAGGTTTTAATTTGGCGTCCTAAAATCTCTGGTCGGAACACCAAAGCATTCATGTATGATGAAAAGTGCAGAGGACATTGATAATGCACCTGATAAGCCTCTAAATAGTCGGGTTGGGCAAAACTAAAATGCACTTCGACCAAATCTTGATGATTGCCAAGCATGACGTCTAAGCAGCTAACAATACTGGAGAGGACTTCATCGCAAAAAAAGCGCAGTAAGTTCCCCGTGGGATAACGCTCTTTCATCACCAGTGTAGGAGAGGTCGAGGAAAAATCGTACTCCAAATCCATCACACTGCCTGAAATGGGATGGTACTGCAGTCCTGTCTGTAAGGCTTCTACAACATTTTGACTGGACACCATGGCAAAACCGAGCATGCCCATGGAAATCAGCCCCTTGTCACGTCCAATTTCTAAGCCTAAATGTGCACATTGAGTGTCTTGCAGGGCGCGTGTCACCACTTTGCAAATATCTTGAAATGAAACAAAACCATTGCCTTGGACGATTTGATCAAGATCTTGAGAAATTCCCTGAAACCATGGTTGATAGGGGATCTGTTGTTCTTTGGCGTAATGAATCAGACCTGACAATAAGGCAGGCGGCACGTGCTGCAGCAAGTAGTTTGAAGTTGCTGACATAAGTCCGATTATCCCCCCATGCCATTGTCGCTTTGACCCTTATTTGCCGTGATGCAATTTTGTTTAATGGCGTTGATCAGCGTCATGACTGATTGTATAGATGAAAAGGAATACGATTGCAATGTATTTGGTGGGTTGGGATAAACAGGAAATTCATATTCAGCCAAAAGGGCTTGCCATGTTTGGTTATGGCAACTGGAAACATCGTGCCTATGAACAACGAACAGCTTTATTTGCCCGCAGTATTTGTATTCAAACCTTAGACAATGACTTATTAATTTTTTGCTGTCTGGATATGGGGTGTGTGACCTATGCCATGCGTCATTTAGCGATACAGCGTTTACAGCGTAAACTGGGGGAGCGTTTTCAGCCGCAGCGTTTGGTATTGATGGCAACGCATACTCATTCTGCACCTGGCGGTTGTGCACATGAAGCGTTGTACAATATGCCCACACCTGGTTTTGTGCCTGAACATTTAAATGCAGTGGTCGATGCGATTGTGGGCAGTGTGCTCAAAGCTTTGGCGACCCAGAAAAAACCGATATTTATATGAGCAATGGTCGTTTTGCAGAAGAAACGCCAGTGGCATGGAATCGCTCTTTAACAGCGTATAACCGTAATCCTGATGTATCTCGTAGAACGCTGGAACAGGCACATTTGGCCTTAGATCGTGATATGCAATTGCTTGGTTTTTATCGCGAAGGTAATTTACAGGCAGTTTTTTCTTTATTTGGGGTGCATGCTACCTGTTTAAGCAGTCGTTTAAGCGCTCATGATGGTGATAACAAAGGTTATGCCGCACTTTGTACCGAGCGTGCACTGCAACAACGTGGGGTCAAAAATCCTGTGGCAATTTTTGCCCAAGCCGCAGCGGGTGATGTTTCTCCACATTATCATGGCCCTGAGCAGTCACAGGTACGTGCTGCAATGCGCGATGAAAAAGAATACGAATATACACAGCAAAATGGTCGCTATCAAAGTGAATTGGCACTGAAAGCTTTGGCACATAGAGGTACGCCGTTAATGGGAGCTTTAGATGCTGTGTGCCATTATGTCGATTTAAGCAATATTGAAATTCCAATTGAATTTGCGATGGGGCAAACAGATGCAAAAACCAGTGCAGCCTGTCATGGTGCAGCATTTTTTGCAGGAACACCTGTAGATGGTGCAGGTGTGGCACAACCGATTTTTAAAGGTATGCAATGGTTAGCGCAGCGAGTGAAAAAGAAAAAGTTGAGTAATCCTCAAGCCGCAGATTATACCTATTATCAACAGCTATATGCCTCACAAGGCCCCAAAGATCTTGTGCTGGAATGTGGTTCTAAAACCATTTTTGGCAAGCCACTGAATCATTATCCTAAATTTTTAGACAAACTGATTGCAGAAATGAACAAGCAGGCCAGTGTAGGCGCAATTGATCATAGCTTGTTGGTACCGAATGTAGTGCCATTACAATTAATTAAAATTGGCGACTTAACCTTGCTGTGCTGTCCTGGGGAAATTACTACTGTTGCAGCTAAGCGGCTCAAAGTAACCGTACAACAAGAATTGGAATCGACTCAAAAAGTATGGTTGGCTTCATATTGCAATGATTATATGGGCTATGTGACCACCTTCGAGGAATATCAACAACAAGCCTATGAAGGTGGTCACACTTTATATGGACAGTGGACTTTGGCAGCGTTGCAAACTAAATTTCAATATTTCGCAGAGCAATTGAATTTGCCTATTCCACAACGCGATACAGCATCGTTATTACCGCCCGCTGTACCTTTGGATGAATTAGAAAAAAGAACATATCGTGACAGTTTGAAAGCTAATGCGCTAAATGAATTGTAGTTTTTTTATACATTGTTCCATGTGAAACATATTCTAAATCATGTACTAGTCAGGAGGTTAATCTAAATCAATATGGATAGAGAGGTCATTTATCTCATCCATGTGTCTCTATTTTTTTAATGCGGTACTTTAAAAAGTAACGCAAAACAAACTGCAATAAAAATAAATGCCACGCAGAAAAAGGAAGGATTATGAAACAGCGTTGGAGTAACTGGTCTGGAAAGCAAACAGCCTATCCAGACTTTTTACAGCCGAAAAATGTAGATGAACTGAAAAAAATTGTGCGAAAGCACGACAAAATTAGAATGGTCGGAGCAGGGCATTCCTTTAGCCCCTTAGCCACAACCGATGATGTGATGGTGAATTTAGATCATATTCAGGGGGTGCATCAATTTAATGCACAAAAGCAGCAATGCACCTTACATGCAGGGACTCGGCTGTACAAACTGGGTGAATGTCTAGCTCCGATTCATCAGGCGCTGCAAAATCAGGGCGATATTGATCATCAGAGTTTGGCAGGTGTGGTTGCAACAGGAACACATGGCACAGGTGTGGATTTACCTTGTCTATCGGCTTTGGTGACTGATTTTGAACTGCTCACAGCAGAGGGTGAGGTGTTGCAATGTTCACCTGAACACAATGCTGAAATTTTTCAGGCAGGTCGGGTCGCGCTGGGCAGTTTTGGGGTGATGACCAAAATCACTTTACAAAACCGTTCGCGCTATAAACTCAAAGAGCAGCTACGTTTATGTGCCTTGAGTGATATTTATCAATATATAGACCGTTGGAAGCATCAACATCGCCATATTGAGTTTTGGGCATTTTTACACAGTGATCAGGTGATTTTAAAAACCTTAGATGAGAGCCGAGGATTGACGGATCCTCGTCCGCAATATTGGTTATCAGAAGACCGTTTATTAAATTTTTGTTCGGAAATAACCCGTGTTTTTCCACAGTTAAATCCGTATTTACAATCTTTGTTGGGCGTGTTTATCAAACCGAGTACTCATGTCGATTGGTCGAGTCAAATTTTCCCAACGCCACGCAATACCAAATTTAACGAAATGGAATACCAATTGCCTGCCGAGCAAGGTTTGGCGTGTTTAGAAGAATTATTGGCGGTTTTGAAACAACAGCGTGTCGCCATGTTTTTCCCAATCGAGTTTCGCTATGTCAAAGGCGATGATATTTGGCTGAGTCCTTTTTATGGACGGGATTCGGTGTCTATTTCAATCCACCAATTTTATAAACAAGATTGCCAACATATTTTTAAATGGGTTGAACCGATTTTACAAAAATATCAGGGACGTCCACATTGGGGCAAATTGCACAGTATGCAAGCGGATCAATTACGTGAGTTATATCCAAAATGGGATGATTTTATGCAACTTCGTGAGCAGCTTGATCCACAGCAAAAATGGATTAATCCATATTTAAGACAAATTTTCACGATTCCAAGTTTGAGTGCAGCGTGATGTTCAATAAACAACTCAAGCAATCGCAAAATAAGAGCATTCAATTAGGGAGCGTGACATGCAAAGTGATTATTTTCAGCAACTCACCCACAGTTTGCAGCAACAGGGTACAGGAACACCGCAACTGATTGTGGATATGGCACGTTTTCAGCATAACTTGGATTATGTTGCAGCCCATTTGCCTGCACGGTTGCAACCACGACTGGTGGTGAAATCGCTAGCGTGTTTGGAGATATTGCAACACGCAAGCCAAAGTCTGAATACGCAGCGTTTTATGTTGTTTCATCTGCCACATTTGTATGAAGTGATGCAGCACTTTCCACAAGCAGATGTACTGTTTGGCAAGCCAATGCCAATACGTGCGGTAGATGCTTTTTATCAGCAGGTGATGGCGTCTGCTGAGAATATCCAATTGCATTTACAATGGTTGGTTGATCAACCTGCACGTTTACAACAGTATTTACATTTGGCACAACAACGCCAGCTTTGTTTGAATATTAATCTTGAAATTGATATCGGTTTGCATCGTGGTGGGGCGCAAGATCATGCTGGATTTATGCAAATGCTGGAATTGATTCAGCAGCATCCACAACATTTAAAACTGTCAGGTTTGATGGGGTACGATGCGCATGTGGTGAAATTACCAAATGTATTTCATGCACAAGCCAAAGCCTATCAACACTCACAGCAGCAATATAGAAATTATAAACAACTGATTCAGCATCATTTTCCAAAGTTGTGGCAGGATGACTTGTGTTTTAACGGTGGTGGTAGCCTGACATTTATGCAGCATTGTCAGCACAGTGAATGTAATGATCTGGCTTTTGGTTCGATATTGCTTAAACCCAGTGATTTTGATTTAAAAATCTTGTCAGATTTGCAATCGGCTTTGTGGATTGCAACACCTGTTTTAAAGGTATTGGCTGGGGTACTAGTGCCAGGCTTAGATCGTTTGCAGTCCTATTTGCCACAATCCAATCAAGCCGTTTTTGTTTATGGTGGCTATTGGATGGCAGATTATGTTTATCCTGAGAGCAGTCATCCACATGCTTTATACGGACGCAGTAGCAATCAAGAGTTGATTCAAGTACCCAAACAGCATCGCATCCAAATAGATGATTATGTATTTTTACGCCCGCAACAGAGTGAGGCGGTGTTGCCACAGTTTGAAGCGGTGTATGCCTATCAACATGGACAATTCACGCCGTGGGCAACCTTTAGGGAATAAAAACAGCTGAAATGCCGATTCTTTGGCTTTTTTAGTACACAAAGGTTTAAACCTGTACGCAAGCCGTGTAAAATTTAAGGCGCTTTTTATTTATACACCGTTTTTATCTTTTGAGGGTCTCCCTTAATCATAATCTCGCGGTGATATGCTCCATGGTACGGGGCATCACTCCTTAAGGATTTTTATCTATGCCTATTATCACTTTGCCAAATGGCGATCAAAAACAGTTTGATCAAGCCGTATCTGTGATGGAAGTTGCTCAAAGCATCGGTCCGGGTCTTGCCAAAAATACAGTTGCTGGACGTGTGAATGATCGTTTGGTCGATGCCTGCGATTTAATTACCGAAGACGCAACCCTACAAATTATTACGCCTAAAGATGAAGAAGGCGTAGAGATTATCCGTCACTCATGTGCGCACTTGGTGGGGCATGCGGTAAAACAGCTTTTTCCTGAAGCGAAAATGGTGATTGGTCCTGTCATTGAAGAAGGTTTCTACTATGACATTTGGATGCCACGTCCATTTACGTTAGATGACTTGGCAGCAATCGAAGAGCGCATGAAAAAGCTCATCGACCAAGATTATGATGTTGTAAAAAAAATGACCCCGCGTGATGAAGTGATTGCAGAATTTACAGCGCGTGGCGAAGAATATAAATTACGTTTGATTGCAGACATGCCAAACGAAACCCAAATGGGCTTGTACTATCATCAAGACTATTTGGATATGTGCCGTGGTCCACACGTTCCAAACACTAAATTCTTAAAGTCGTTCAAACTCACCAAAATTTCTGGCGCTTACTGGCGCGGTGATGCGAAAAACGAACAGTTACAACGTATTTATGGTACGGCTTGGGCAGACAAAAAGCAGCTCGCGGCGTATATCAAACGTATTGAAGAAGCAGAAAAGCGTGACCACCGTAAAATTGGTAAAGCTTTGGACTTGTTCCACATGCAGGAAGAAGCGCCGGGCATGGTGTTTTGGCATCCAAATGGTTGGACGATTTACCAAGTACTTGAGCAATACATGCGTAAAGTACAACAAGACAACGGTTACCTAGAAATTCGTACCCCGCAAGTGGTCGATTTCACGCTATGGGAAAAATCAGGACATGCTGCCAACTACGCAGACAATATGTTTACCACCCATTCTGAAAACCGTAACTATGCAGTAAAACCAATGAACTGCCCATGTCACGTACAAGTCTTTAACCAAGGGCTAAAGTCATATCGTGATTTGCCAATTCGTCTGGCAGAATTTGGTTCATGTCACCGTAACGAGCCATCAGGTTCACTGCACGGCATTATGCGCGTACGTGGCTTTACTCAAGACGATGCCCACATTTTCTGTACCAAAGAACAAATTGGGCCAGAAGTTGCAGACTTCATCAAACTGACTTTAGATGTTTATAAAGATTTCGGTTTTGAAGAGGTGCAAATGAAACTGTCTACACGTCCTGAAAAACGTGTGGGAGATGATGCACTTTGGGATATGGCAGAAAAATCTTTGGCTGATGCCTTGGATGCTGCAGGTCTGGAATGGGAGTTACAACCGGGTGAAGGTGCGTTCTACGGCCCGAAAATTGAATTCTCACTGAAAGACTGCTTAGGTCGTGTGTGGCAATGTGGTACAATTCAGTGTGACTTTAACTTGCCTGAGCGTTTAGAGGCATCTTATGTCACTGAAGACAATGATCGTGATCAGCCTGTAATGTTGCACCGCGCAATTCTTGGCAGCTTTGAACGATTTATTGGTATACTTATTGAACACTATGCAGGCTTTATGCCACCATGGTTAGCGCCAGTGCAAGCTTGTGTCATGAATATTACCGATTCACAAGCTGCTGCAAGTGAACAGGTCGTCGCAAAACTTAAAGAAAACGGTATTCGTGCTATTTCTGACTTGAGAAATGAGAAAATCGGCTTTAAGATTCGTGAGCGTACATTAGAGCGTATTCCATACTTACTGGTACTTGGGGACCGTGAAGTGGAAGAAGGAACGGTAAACGTCCGTACTCGCTCAGGAACAAATTTGGGTACTATGTCAATTGATGCTTTCATTGACCTAGTGAAAACAGCCGTCGCAGAACGCGGCCGGTATATTGTGGAGTAACAGCGATTAAACAGCCTGACCGTAATCAACAGGGCGGAAAATCTAACCGTCCTGCTTTGAATGATGAAATTCGTGCAAAAGAAGTCCGTCTTGTAGACGAAAATGGTGAGCAAAAAGGTATTGTAAGCTTGGCTGATGCTTTACGCGCAGCAGAAAGCGTTGACCTTGACTTGGTGGAAATTGTGGCAAATGCCGAACCACCGGTGTGCAAAATCATGGACTTTAACAAGCATTTGTTTGATCTAAAGCAAAAGCAGAAAGAAGCGAAGAAAAAACAGCATCAAGTACAGGTGAAAGAAATCAAGCTCCGCCCTGCGACTGATGTTGGTGATTACAACGTAAAATTACGTGCAATTATCAAATTCCTTGAAGAAGGGAACAAGGTAAAAATCACTTTACGCTTCCGTGGTCGTGAAATGGCTCACCAACAGTTAGGTTTGGCTCAATTGCAAAAAGTTGAAGCAGATGTAATTGAATATGGTGTAGTTGAACAAGCACCAAAAATGGAAGGTCGTCAAATGGGTATGTTGCTTGGTCCTAAAAAGAAAAAGTAATCCCATCTTGAACAAAAGAAGCACTGCACCTTGGCGGTGCTTTTTTTGCGTGATGAAAGTGAGCATCTATGTTTCATGTTTATGAGATATGCCATTCGATAAAAAAACTCTACGCAGCGACACGCAACAAACGCTTAAAAACATGCTATAACTAAAACCGCAGTAGAAGAATGCTGGTCAAAAAGCAAAAAAAGTAATCAAGGATAAAACATGATTGATCTTTATTATTGGGGCACCCCCAACGGTCATAAAATTAGTATTGCACTTGAAGAAATGGGTTTGGAATATCAAATTTTCCCCATCAATATTTCAGAAGATGATCAATTTCAGCCAGATTTTTTAAAAATTTCGCCCAATAATAAAATTCCTGCAATTGTCGATCAGAACGGTCCGCGTGGTGAGCCAATCTCTGTGTTTGAGTCGGGTGCAATTTTGCAATATCTAGGGCGCAAAACTGGCATGTTTTATCCTACCGATGAACAGGAGCGTGTTGAAGTAGAGCAGTGGCTCATGTGGCAAATGGGTGGTTTTGGGCCAATGTTAGGACAGAATCATCATTTTAGCCGTTATGCACCAGAGAAAATTCCTTATGCGATTGAACGCTATATCAATGAATCCAAGCGTTTGTATGGCGTGTTAAATAAGCAGTTGATGGGGCAAAAGTACGTGGCGGGCGAATATTCAATTGCTGATATGGCTATTTTGCCGTGGGCGTTACGTCATGACTGGCAAAATATTTCGCTGGAAGATTATCCGTATGTACAAGACTATATTACACGGCTGACTGCGCGCCCTGCAGTGCAGAAAGCACTCGCGATTCAAGTTTAAATCTACTTTTATGCTAAGATGCCAGCCACCTGATACCTCACTTTTTCAGGTGGCTTTTTTATTGGATGAGCTATGCAAGAATTTTTTTTAAACTTTACCAAGATTGTTGAGCAAAATGCCAAAGTGTATTGGAGCATTATTTTGGGCATTGTGTCTTGCTTGATCTTATTTGTGATCGAAGCATTTCATGTGCAGAATATGATTGCGGCTTTAAATAGCACAGATCAACAGGTTTTACGTGCTGCGATTGAGCCTGTTACTCAGCGTTATACATGGGCACGTGCGGCACTTATTTTGCTTAGTATTGTTTGGGCGAACTGGGAATATCGTAAAACCAAGCAGGCTTTAGGGCTTTAAATCGTCTATGCTTTGGACGCTGTTTGGTTTATTTTTATCTGCATTTGGTGCGGCAACTTTATTGCCTTTACAGTCCGAAGCTGTGTTGTTGGGGCTGTTATATGAAGGCAGCTATGCACCCATTTGGCTGATTAGCATTGCCAGTCTAGGCAATATTTTAGGTTCTTGTGTGAACTGGTATTTGGGACTCAAGATCGAACATTATAAAGATAAAAAGTGGTTTCCTGTTTCGGCTACACAATTAGAAAAAGCACAGCACACCTACGCCAAATATGGGTTTTGGTCTTTACTGCTCAGTTGGGTGCCGATTATTGGTGATCCAATTACGCTGATTGCAGGTTTAATGAAAGAACATTTTGCCCGTTTTGTGTTGATGGTGAGTCTAGCCAAAATCGGGCGTTATCTGTTTATTTATTTTGTTTATACATGGGTTTAAGCAAGCAACCCCTATTATCTATAGACACTTATGACTGTTCTTGAGCATCACACGTGTTTAAATCAAAATAAATTTCATCTTTTAATTTTGACTTTTTATACAGCCAAAATTGACGCGGTACATCTACTTGAGCAGCTTTCACTGCAGCTAAAACTTGTTGATCAAGTGCGTATTGTCCCGAACCTTGTGTCAATTTCACACGTTTCACTTCGCCATGCTTATTTACTTTGAATTGAAACTTTAACTTACGTGAGTGATTTTTTAAATCTTCCGCACTTAAGTTTAATTGTGGTTGACTACGATACTTAAATTGAACTTTTTGCTGTTGTTGCTGTGCTAACCATTGTTTAGATTGAAAATCAAACTGGCAATCTTCGTGCTGGTTATCCTGAAATCTTAAATTAAAGCTTTGAAAACCAATGGTCGGTACGGCAGTATCTTCTACATAGGTCGGTTGAATTTCAGCAGTGCGAACCGCTTGTAATAAGGCATCATCTAATTTTTTCAGCCCTGTACTTTCTTGAATAGTGGCTTGACTGATTTTGCCGGTTTCATCTGCATAAATACGCACAATTGCAGCTCGGTTTTGTTGATTTAAATCTTCATTTTTATATTTGGGTTGTGGAAACTTGCGCCATGCTAAGCGTGTGGTGAGATGAGCAGGCAAGGCAGCACTTTTTTGTACTTCGAGTGTGGCTTTTGGTGTCGATTTCTGCTGCGGTGGTTTTGCAAAAAGATGCGTCGCACTGAGTCCAAGCAATAGAGTTATATATAAAGATGTTTTCATCATATTACGGTCTTTTTTATCTCACACAAGACGAGGCGAAGTATTGATGGAATTGTGGATAATCGCAAGGGTAATCCGCAACTTATTGCAAGTTTTTAGGGTGTTGATCTGCACAATTTTTGACAGAGCTTTAGCTTTATTTTGAATTGTAGTGGGTGTTCACAATTCCAGTATTTTTTCCTGAGTTGAATTACGGCAAATGAGTGAGGTAATGATCATTTTTTATTTAGCCAATATGCTTTTGTTTTAAGCAAAGATGCTTTAGAATACTCGCTCCCTTACCTGCAGGTCGTTTTTGCAATGGTGCAGACGTGCCGAACAGGTGTTTAAAGAGGTTGTTATGGCTAAGTTAAAAACTCGCCGTGGTGCAGCTAAACGTTTCAAAGCGACTGCTAACGGTTTCAAGCGTAAACAAGCGTTCAAACGCCACATTTTGACCAAAAAATCTGCTAAACGTATCCGTCAATTGCGCGGCTGTGTAATGGTTCACGTGAGTGACGTTGCTGCTGTTCGTGCTATGTGCCCATACATCTAAGGAGATTATAAATGGCTCGTGTAAAACGTGGTGTACAGGCTCATCGCCGTCATAAAAAAATTCTTGCTCGTGCTAAAGGTTACTATGGTGCTCGTTCACGCGTATATCGCGTAGCGTTCCAAGCGGTAATCAAAGCAGGTCAATACGCTTACCGTGACCGTCGTCAAAAGAAACGTCAATTCCGTGCTTTATGGATTGCGCGTATCAATGCGGGCGCTCGTCAAAATGGTTTATCATACAGCCGTATGATCGCTGGCTTGAAAAAAGCACAAGTGATTATCGACCGTCGCGTACTTGCTGACATCGCTATGCATGACGCAGTTGCATTTGCTGCTTTAGCTACAAAAGCTAAAGATGCATTAGCTGCATAAGTCTTTATGACTTAAAAGAAAGACCGCATTTGCGGTCTTTTTTTATGCCTGAAATTTAGGGTCTCTGCCAAGTTTCATAACTCAATCTGAGAAATTTTTAGCCACAGCCTGAGCAAAAACAAGCACTGCTTTGTTTGCAGCGGAAGGCGCAGCGAAGGACAAGCATATTTTTTGCTGCTATTGCGTTATGTGCCGGTCATTTAGAATGACTAAATTTCCTGTCCCATGCCTTATATCAGCTAAAAAATATGCGTTGTCGCAAACATAGACGAATTGTCAACAGCCCCTAAGCTTATAAACCAAAATAATAGGCAGCTGCACAAATAACCACAGTCATTAAAATCAATTTAATCACGGCAGATGTACCCACTTTATGCGTAGCTGCAGGTGTTGGTATTTGTGGTGAAGCGATGTTTTGTACTTGGCTAGGCGTTGATTCAAAAGGATCAGGTGTTTGCACTGGCGTGAGCTGTGCGGTCTGATAATGGTTCGCAACCTTGGTGATAAATTTGGCGTGTAAATCTTCAAGTTTCTGAGAAAAATGACGTAAATTGAGTTGTTCGCTTGGTTCAAGTTCTGTGCCATCGGCATGATAAGGATGCTGGATTTTATTCTGAATGTGTTGATCCAGTGCATCTAAACGATACAGCATCTGATGTGCATAGGCAGCAGGGTAGTCTGCGGGAATTAACGCCAAAGTTGGGTACATGCTTTCAGTTGCGTTTTGAGTAAGATCTACACCGAAATAAGGTTTAGCGCTTTGCTCTGGTTCAACAAACTCTGTAGCACAAGGATTTAAAAATAACTCGGAGCGAATAAAGCGATCAATTTCATCCCAGTTTGGAGAGGCAAAATCTGTATCGAGCTGTCTGGCAAGTTTGTGATTTAATTGATAACGCCACATGACTTCTTGACGTAGCTCGCTCTGTTGGGAAACAGGCGCCATATAATCTTGTTCTGCGGTATACCATTCTGCAAGCTCTTTTCCGAAAATCCAAGCAGATTTGTGCTGTGCCTCGTGACTCACAATAAAGTGTGCAAAAGGCAATAACTCTACATTTGGATTGGGGTTTTTTTCATCATTTAAAATACTTGCCTGATGTAGGCTTAAACGTCGCACACCTTGTTGTTTAAGATGCTCTAACCAGATTTGAAAGTGTTGTGCCAGTAAATGTTGTGACAATAAATCACGAAACTGAATTTGATGCTGGTTAAACACTTGATGCTTGAGCCAATGATTAAAACTTAAATCTTGAGCCAAATATTCATTGCCATAAGTCACAAGGGCAAGTTGCTGTTTCCAAATCTGATCGAGCGCCATAATGTTGAGATCTCGTGGTGATTGGCTTTATCTTATACTTTTTGTATTTCAAGATGCTAATCTAATTTTCATTACATCGAAGCTTCATCAAAGCGACTAAAAACTGTTAGAATACGGGGTTTTTAAATTATTTCTAAATTGTTGCTTTTGAGAGTTACTATGTCACTGGAAGCCCTGACCAATGAAGCGCTCGCTGCAATTGCAGCAGCAGAGGACCTTGCTACACTCGACCAGGTGCGAGTGCAATTTACGGGGAAAAAAAGCCAGCTTGCGGAACAATCCAAAGCACTGGGTAAAATGGACCCTGAACAGCGTAAAGAATTTGGTGCACAAATTCATGCTGTGCGTGAAGCAATCAATGCGGCATTAACTGCGCGTCAAACTGAATTACAACAAGCGGCTTTGGCACAAAAACTGGCGAATGAAACCGTTGATATTACTTTGCCAGGTCGTGGTCAAAGCATCGGCAGTATTCACCCAGTTACGCAGGTACAGGAACGTATTTGCCAATTCTTTACCAAAGCAGGTTTTACCGTGGCAACGGGCCCAGAAGTTGAAGATGACTATCACAACTTTGAAGCGTTGAATATTCCAGGACATCACCCTGCGCGTGCCATGCACGATACTTTCTATTTTGATGTGAATCATTTATTGCGTACCCACACGTCGGGCGTACAAATTCGCACCATGGAAAATCAACAGCCGCCTATTCGTATTGTTTGTCCTGGTCGTGTGTATCGCTGTGACTCAGACCAAACACACTCACCAATGTTCCATCAAATTGAAGGCTTATACGTCGCAGAAAATACCAGTTTTGCAGAACTCAAAGGTTTGTTGATTAACTTATTAAATGAATTCTTTGAAAAAGACTTAAAAGTACGTTTCCGCCCATCTTATTTCCCATTCACAGAGCCAAGTGCTGAAGTGGATATTATGGATGAACGTGGTCGCTGGTTGGAAGTTTTGGGCTGCGGCATGGTGCATCCAAACGTGTTACGCGCTTCAGGCATCGACCCAGAAAAATATAAAGGTTTTGCCTTCGGTTTAGGGGTAGAGCGTTTTGCGATGTTGCGTTATGGCATCAATGACTTGCGTATGTTCTACCAAAATGATGTGCGTTTCTTGCGCCAGTTTGCTTAAAACTTTTTAAACAACCTTTCCTAAAATTAGGAGAGGGAAAAGAGATTATTTTTAAATTTTAAAAATCCCCCTAAATCCCCCTTTGTAAAAGGGGGACTTACGCGAAATAAATAGAAGTGTGGGAATTCCCCTCTTTGTTAAAGAGGGGTTAGGGGAGATTCAGGAAATGAATGTATGAAAATTAGCGAAAATTGGCTACGCACGTGGGTTAACCCAGCCATTGACAGCGATACTTTATCGAATCAACTCACGATGCTGGGTCTAGAAGTTGATGATATGTCACCAGCAGCAAAGCCATTTACAGGCGTTGTGGTGGGTGAAGTCTTAACGGTTGAACAGCATCCAGATGCAGATCGTTTACGTGTGACTACGGTAAATATTGGTTCAGGTGAGCCGTTGCAGATTGTGTGTGGTGCGCCAAACGTGCGTGTAGGTATGAAAGCACCTGTGGCAACCATTGGTGCGGTATTGCCAGGCGACTTTAAAATCAAAAAAGGCAAACTGCGTGGTGTGGAATCACAAGGGATGCTCTGCGGCGCATCAGAAATTGACCTTGAAGATAAACTTGATGGTTTATTGGAACTGCCTGCAGATGCACCTGTAGGTGTGAATGTACGTGAATATCTTGATCTAGATGACCATGTCATTGATATCAGTATTACTCCAAACCGTGGTGATTGTTTCAGTATTCGTGGTATTGCCCGTGAAATTGGGGTGATTAACCAATTGCCAGTGAATACACCTGACATTCAGGCAGTAGCGGCAACTATTCAGGATGAAAAAACTGTACAAAGTTTGACGGAAGGCTGCCCACGTTATTTAGGTCGTGTGATTAAAAATGTAAATACCAAAGCCGCTACACCTGAGTGGATGGAGCGCGCGTTGGCACGTTCAGGTATCCGTCAGCACAGTATTTTGGTTGATATTACCAACTATGTCTTGATTGAATTGGGTCAGCCAATGCACGCTTTTGATGGTGCTAAAATTCAAGGTGGCATTCAAGTTCGTCAAGCGACTGCAGCAGAAAAATTGGTGCTGTTAAACGAGCAAGAAGTTGAGCTGCAAGATGATGTGATGGTGATTGCCGATGACGCAAAAGTATTGGCGATGGCGGGCATCATGGGTGGTTTATCTTCTGCGGTAAGTGATGAAACCACAGAAATTTTCCTTGAATCCGCTTTCTTTGCACCATTGCATATCGCAGGTCGTGCACGTCGTTATGGTTTGCATACCGATGCCTCACAGCGTTATGAACGTGGTGTCGATTTTGAATTGCCATTATTGGCGATGAACCGTGCATCACAACTGATTGCAGAATTTGCTGGCGGCGAATTTGGTCCAATTACAGTGGCAGAACAAGCAGCACAATTGCCAACACGTGAAGCAATTGCGTTAAATCAAGCGCAAATCGATCAGCTCTTGGGTTATCACGTTGATGCTACATTTATTACCGATGCTTTAACTCGTTTAGGCTGCGAAGTTACTGTTCAAGCTGAAGGTCAGTGGAGCGTTGTACCACCATCACATCGTTTTGATATGGCAATTTACCAAGACTTAATTGAAGAAGTTGCTCGTATTCACGGTTATGACAACATTCAAATCAGTTTGCCTGTGATTGATGTGCAATTAGCAAAATACCAAGATCAGTTTGAAGTTGCGCAATTACGTCAAACCGCAGTGACTTTAGGTTATCAAGAAGCAATTAGTTTTAGCTTTGCCGATGCAAAATTGGAAAAACAATTAAACCCTGCAGTGAATCCGTTGGCATTGGCGAATCCAATTTCAAGCGATTTGGCAGTAATGCGCTCAACGTTGTTATCCAGCTTAATTCCATGCGTTCAGTACAACGTGAATCGTCAACAAAACCGTGTGCGTTTCTTTGAGTTGGGTTTACGTTTTGATTATCAACATGCAGCAAGCATTCATGACTTGAAGCAAATTCCAACTTTGGCATTGATTGCGGTGGGTGCTAAACATGCAGAATCTTGGCATGCTAAAGCTCAGCCTATGGATTTCTTCGATTTTAAAGGCGATATTGAAGAAATTTTAGCTGCAGGTCGTGTGCAGGTAGAGTATGTTCGTTCAGAGCGTACTTGGTTGCATCCTGGACAATCTGCTGAAATTTTGGTAGATGGTCAGTCTATTGGTTACTTTGGTCGTTTACATCCATCTTTAGAAGATGAGCTGGATTTAGGCACGGCTTGGGTAGCAGAACTCGATCAAACAGCAGTTTTGCAAACTTATGTATCTAATTTTACAGAATTATCACGTTTTCCATCGGTTAGACGTGATATTGCGCTTTTAATTAGTGATAAGATAAATGTAAGCGAAATTCAGCAACTTATTGAAAAAACGGGTGGAGCGCTGTTAGACTCAACTTGGTTATTCGATGTGTATACTGGACAAGGTGTTGAACAAGGCAAGCGTTCTTTGGCTTTTGCTCTGTTATGGCAACATCCAACACGTACACTTGAAGATGCTGAAATTAAATCTGGTATGGATAACATTCTGCAAGTGTTGGAAAACACTTACCAAGCGACATTGAGGGCTTCATGACAGCATTAACAAAAGCAGAAATGGCTGATCATTTAAGTGAGCTCACGAGTTTAAACCGCCGTGAAGCGAAACAAATGGTCGAGTTATTTTTTGATGAGATCAGCCAAGCACTGATCTCTGGCGAGCAAGTTAAACTTTCAGGGTTTGGGAACTTCGAGTTACGTGATAAACGTCAACGACCTGGTCGCAACCCGAAAACAGGCGAAGAAATTCCAATTTCAGCCCGCCGTGTAGTCACATTCCGCGCAGGGCAGAAATTCCGCCAGCGTGTGGGAAATGAGCAGATCGATTGATCTGCTTTTTTTTATGCTTTTTATAAGAGATTTTAGAAAGACGCTGTGATTTAGCAAGACATAGTGATTGATCTTGCAATTGAGAGACTTGAATCAAACTATGGATATGAATGAAAACACTGTAGAGCTGAACAAGACGCTACCTAAGAATTGAGCGTGGAGATGAGAAACCAAAAGGTTATATCGAAATAAATGCCGAATGGGGTTAAGTGTTTTGGTTAAATGCTTTTATATGCTGAATCATCTACTTGAAAAAGATGGATTGAGCGATTTGGAGATATTGTGCTGAGTAAAATAAATTTTAGACAAAATATTCAGAAATAAAAAAGAGAGCCATCGGCTCTCTTTTTGTACTGCATAATCGTATCGATTATTGAGCAGCAGCTTCAGAAGCAGCAGCAGCAGCGTCTACAGCAGCATCAGCAGCGTCAGTTGCAGCAGCAGCAGCAGTGTCAGCAGCATCTACAGCAGCTTCAGCGCCAGAAGCAACTTCTACAGCAGCAGCGTCAGCAGCAGCTTCAGCTTCAGATGCAGCTACAACAGCTTCAGATGCAGCAGCGTTAGCGTCAGCAGCAGCTTCTTCAGTTTTTTTAGCACAACCAACGAAAGCTAAAGTAGTAGCAACTGCAGCAGCAATAGCGATTTTTTTGAATAACATGGCATCACTCTCTAAAATATGAGATTAAAAAAAACCGACGTTAGTCTGTTGTATGCTTTTATTATTCCTAAATTTTGTTAGGCACTAACAACGCAGGCGCAGTCTAACTGGTCTGCGAATATGCTATCACTGCGCTTTTTGAATTGCTACTAGGTTGATTGAAAAAAAGGCAAAAAAACGCGAAAAATACGTGCTTTTTTAACAGAAAATAACAATTAATTTAGCATTTTAGATTGGAGAGTTGCACGGTAACTGGCTAAAAACTAAAAGGTTTTTACTAAATATTTTTTTATAATCATTTACTTAAAAATAAGTTTACATATACCGCGTGCAATTGTGTCTTTATGTAAATTTTGTCAACCAAATAAAAAAGCCATCGTTTTAAGATGACTTTTTTAGGTGTTTTAATATTTATAGCCGTTTAATTGGCTGCTTTACGTTTCATTTGATCAAAGAAGTCGTCATTAGTTTTGGTTTCTTTCATGCGATCAAGCAAGAATTCCATTGCTGCCAATTCATCTTGAGTGTGTAACAATTTACGCAAAATCCAAACTTTACGCAAATTATCTTCACTCATTAAGCGCTCTTCACGACGTGTACCTGATTTTTTGATGTTCATGGCAGGGAAAACACGTTTTTCTGCAATACGACGGTCTAAGGTAATCTCTTGGTTGCCTGTACCTTTAAACTCTTCGTAAATCACTTCATCCATTTTACTGCCAGTTTCAATCAGTGCAGTTGAAATAATGGTTAGAGAACCACCTTCTTCAATATTACGTGCAGCACCAAAGAAGCGTTTTGGACGTTCTAAAGCGTGCGCATCAACACCACCTGTTAAAACCTTGCCTGAAGAAGGTACGACAGTGTTGTAGGCGCGTGCCAAACGGGTAATCGAATCCAGTAAAATCACCACGTCTTTTTTATGTTCAACTAAACGCTTGGCTTTTTCAATGACCATTTCTGCAACTTGAACGTGACGAGCAGGTGACTCATCAAATGTTGATGCAATCACTTCACCGCGCACGGTGCGTTCCATTTCAGTCACTTCTTCAGGGCGTTCATCAATGAGAAGTACAATCAAGAACACTTCTGGGTTGTTACGAACAATCGACTGAGCAATATTTTGCAGCAACATGGTTTTACCCGCTTTTGGCGGTGCCACAATAATAGAACGCTGACCTTTACCAATTGGTGCAACCAAATCTACCACACGTGCGGTTAAATCTTCTGTTGTACCATTACCCAATTCCATCACCAATTGTTCGGTTGGGAAGAGTGGGGTCAAGTTTTCAAATAAAATTTTATTACGTGAATTTTCTGGGGTGTCGTAGTTAATTTGGTTTACTTTAAGCAAAGCAAAATAACGTTCGCCTTCTTTTGGTGGGCGAATAGTCCCTGTAATGGTGTCACCTGTACGCAGGTTAAAGCGACGAATTTGTGAAGGACTCACGTAAATGTCATCTGGGCCAGCAAGGTATGAACCTGCAGCTGAGCGTAGGAAACCAAAACCATCTGACAGAATTTCTAGAACGCCATCACCAAAAATCTCTTCACCATTCATGGCATGGCGCTTTAAGATGGCAAAAATAATGTCTTGCTTACGGTTACGTGCCATTCCTTCAAGGCCCATAAACTCGGCAATCTTGATGAGTTCGCCAATCGGTTTTTTCTTGAGTTCGGTTAAGTTCATAGAGGTTCTGATAGAATAAAAATTCTGGGGTACAGGTTAGAGAGGGAGCAACATTTAGCCGCATTCATACAATAAAATGAAAGCAATTGTATTTGCACAATAACGATTCAGAGCACTGATTCATTGTTTGATTGAAAAATGTGAAAAACAATTTCTGTTGCCGAGCGGCATTTTTGTGTTGTGTCTTTTAAGAAAGCGGATGGAAGATCCTATGTTTCTTGAGCATGCAATATAAGAGAGAAACGGGAGTTTGTCAATTTATAGGCAAAAAAAATACGCCAACAGAGAGCGTATTTTTTTATTCATGATCTGTAAAACAGACTTAGATATTTTCATCAATAAATGCAGTCAATTTAGATTTTGGTGCTGCACCAACTTGTTGCGCAACAACTTCACCATTTTTGAACATAAGTAATGCTGGAATATTGCGGATGTTGTAGTTCACAGCAGTTTGTTCGCAAGAAGTCACATCCACTTTCACAATTTTTACTTTGCCTTGATATTCGTCTGCAAGTACTTCAAGTACTGGTGCAATTGCTTTACATGGCGCACACCAGCCAGCCCAGAAGTCAACCAATACAGGAGTATCTGATTGAAGAACATCTGCTTCGAAGTTTGCATCAGTGGTGTTTACGATGTTGCCAGACATGGATTACGCTCCAAATAATTTTTAAAAATAGCTATACCAATTAGTATTACATAGCCATCTTGAACAAAGTAGGGGGGATCTTTGGATTTTCCATCCAAAATACAAATTTGTCTAATTGATCCTCACGATCACGACAATTCTGTAACACAATTGTCATATATGCAGAATTTTTAAATAGTCGTCAAATTGTGCTGATAAATGGCTTTTAAATTAGGTGTATGTGAATTACTCTAGGCACAATTCTGTCTAGGTTTGTTTGAAGAATGTCTGATTTTTTAATTGATGAAGAGTTACTCGCAGCCATCGATATGGGGTCGAATAGTTTCCACTTAGCCATTGCGCGGGTGGATCATGGTGAAGTAAAAAAAGTGGCATCAATGTCAGAAAAAGTGCAGTTGGCCGCTGGTTTAGATGAAAACAAGAATTTAACCGAAGCAGCACAACAACGTGGTTTGGCATGTTTAGCACGTTTTGTTGGGCGTTTAACTGCGGTACAGTCAAACCGTTTGCGTATTGTTGCCACCAATGCTTTGCGTCAGGCCAAAAACGGACATGAGTTTATTCAAAAAGCTGCAGAAATTTTGCCTAAGCCAATTGAGATTATTGCAGGGCGTGAAGAAGCGCGCTTAATTTATTTGGGTGTATCACACACCATGGCCAATAGTGGTCGTCGTTTAGTGATTGATATTGGTGGTGGTTCGACAGAATTAATTATTGGCGAAGAATTTGAGCCAATTCACACCGAATCTTTACAAATGGGCTGTGTGGCCTATACCAAAGCCTATTTTGCCGATGGTGAAATTAGCAAAAGCAGTTTTGAAAAAGCAGTGGTAGCGGCACGTAAAGAGCTGTATTCAATTGCCAATACCTATAAAGAAGCAGGTTGGGATACCGTTGCAGGCTCGAGCGGCACCATTAAGGCATGTCGCCAAATTACCGTGAATATGGGTTGGAGCAATGAGCAGGAAAATCTCACCCGTGAAGGTTTGGAAAAACTCAAAGACCGTTTACTTAAGTTTAAGCACGTATCAGAAATGGAGTTTGATGGTTTAAAAGAAGACCGTCGAGCAGTTTTGCCAGCAGGTTTGGCCATTTTATATGCTGTGTTTGATGTTTTAAATATTGATAAACTGGTGTATTCCGATGGTGCCTTGCGTGAAGGCGTAATGTATGACTTGTTGGGACGTTTCCAGCATGAAGACATTCGTGACCGCAGTGTACAAGCCTTAATGGGGCGTTATAACTCAGACCCGAAACAGGCTGGACGCGTGGTCAAAACTGCGCAACATTTGTTTGATAGTGTGGCAGAACCATTAAAATTAAATAATGAAGATAGTGACTTATTGCGTCGTGCTGCGTACCTGCATGAAATTGGTTTAGCCATCAGTCACAGCAGCTATCATCGTCATGGTGCATATTTATTGCAACATTCGGACATTCCCGGTTTCTCACAAATTGACCAAAACTATCTCTCGCATTTGGTCGGCAACCATCGTCGAAAGTTACGCCAAGACGCGAAAACAGAAGCACTGAAAGCGGGTGGCAATAAAATTGTTTACTTAAGTTTGTTGCTTCGCCTTGCAGTTTTGGTCAACGCAAGTCGTAGCGATGCGATGCTTCCTGCCATTGAATTAAGCATCCGCAATGCGCAACAATGGCAGCTCAGCGTGTCGGGTGATGCCAAACAGTGGCCATTGCTTGTCGCTGAATTGCACGATGAACAAGTGCAATTCAAGAATTGGGACATTGAATTGAATATTCAGTCGGAACAATTTGTCGATTAAGATTTGGTTAATTTAGGGATAACAGTCGACTTATGAAAAAAGCTGCTCAATCTAAAGCATGGAAAACCGTGCAAATTGCACGTCATCCTGAACGTCCGCAATTTCTAGACTATGTGGGTGAAATTTTCACTGAATTTGATGCCTTGCATGGTGATCGTTTATTTGGTGATGATGGTGCAATGATCGGTGGATTGGCACGCTTTGATGGTCAGCCTGTCATGGTGATAGGTCAACATCGTGGTCGCAGTACCCGCGAAAAATTACAACACAACTTCGGGATGTGTAATCCAGAAGGCTATCGTAAGGCACAGCGTCTTATGGATATGGCAGAGCGTTTTAATCTGCCAGTTTTCACTTTTGTTGATACGATGGGTGCATACCCAGGTGTAGGTGCAGAGGAACGTGGTCAGGCAGAAGCGATTGCGACCAGCTTAGCGCAATTGTCGAACTTAAAAGTACCTGTAATTGCTACAGTATTGGGCGAAGGTGGTTCAGGCGGTGCGTTGGGTATTGGCGTGGCTGACCGTGTGGTAATGTTGTCACACAGTATTTACTCTGTTATTTCACCAGAAGGTTGTGCGTCTATTCTGTGGAAAACTGCAGAAAAAGCCGAACAAGCCAGTGAAGCATTGGCATTGACTGCAGAAAAACTGCAAAAGATTGGTATTGTAGAATACGTGGTTGATGAAGGTGAGGGTGCGCATTTAAACCCTGAACAAGTCATGCACAGTCTGAAAAATGTGTTAAAAGAAGCTTTGGATGAATTGCAAGCGATGGATGCAACACAACGATGCGAAGAACGTTACCAGCGTTTAATGAAGTTTGGCAGCGACAATTTAGGTCTAGCGTCTTAAGCCAATTACAGGCTTTTTCTGCACAGACAAAATTTTTAATCGGATGTAGTGGCGGCATGGATTCCATGCTGCTACTGCATCTTTTGTCGTTTTTGTGCCCTGAAAAAGTACGCGCGATTTATATTGATCACCAATTGCAAAGTCCAAGCGCAGCGTGGGGCACATTGGTGCAAGCCACCTGCCAAAATATAAATGTGCCGTGTGTGCTGCAAAAAGTCAGTGTGTCTGAGGGTAATTTAGAAAATCAGGCACGTCAGGCGCGTTATCAGGCCTATATGCAGCACTTAGATAGCAACGAAGTTCTAGTATTGGCGCATCATCAGCAAGATCAGGCAGAAACCGTATTGCTGCGTTTGTTTTCAGGCGCAGGTGTGCAAGGACTTGCTGCCATGCAAGCTGTCGATGTGCGTGATGACATCAGTATTTGGCGTCCGTTATTGGATATTTCGCGTGAGCAGATTTGCCAATGGAGTGCTGAATTAAAGCTCGATTATGTGCAAGACCCAAGCAATCAGGATGTGCATTATGACCGAGCTTGGGCAAGAGAAATATTGTGGCCTGTCGTGCAACAGCGTTTTCCTAAAATGCAGCAAGCTGTGACGCGTACTGCAAACTTGATGCAAGATACTGAAAACATTTTGGCAGAAGTTTTGGCGCAGGATTTAGCTGCATGTGGCACAGACTCGCAGTTGAATTTAATTCAGTTACAACAATTGTCTTTGTCACGGCAACGTCAGCTATTATCGGCATGGATGAAAGGACAGGCACAATATCGCCCAAGTTTTGATATGGTCGAACGCTTGCAACGTGAGGTGATTCAAGCCAAAGCCGATGCACAAGCGGCATTACATTGTCAGGATTATTATTATCTGCGTTATCAGCAACAATTATTTCGTTTGCCGAAAGCGGAGTATTTAGCTGCAGAACATTTTGAGGCAGAAGAACAAGTGTTATGTTTGCAGGCAGATCAGACTTTTCAAGTGTGGTCTGGCTGTTATCAACTGCAACAAGCCAAAGTCGGTTTATCTGCAACTTTGCTGAATCGTCCGTTAACTTTACGGCCACGTTTGGGTGGTGAAAAAATTCATTTGTATGGTCGGGTGGGCACATGGCCACTGAAAAAAGCCATTCAGGAAGCACAAATTTTTCCGTGGACGCGTCATACAATTCAAATATTAAGCCTAGATAATGTTATGCTAGGCGTTTTTAGCCCCAAAGGCTTTTGGCTTGCACAGTCGGACTATTGTGTCGCAGATGGATGGCAACCGAATTTAGTCTCTTAACGACAAAGAACTCAACGAAGAGCGTGAATCATGAGTGCAGTATTGAATTGTAATATTAGTTTCATTGGCGGTGGCAACATGGCGCAAGCCTTGATTGGTGGTTTGATTGCCAGAGGTTTGCCGCCAACCCGTATTACAGTTTCAGACCCTGTAGAACAAGTGCGTGAATTATTAAAAGAAAAAGATGTGCATGTCACTGAGGATAATTTGGCCGCGATTGCAGATGCAGATATTGTGGTATTTGCAGTCAAACCACAGGTTTTGGCACAAGTATTGCGTCCATTGCACGGTCAGTTTGAAGATAAACTGGTGATTTCGATTGTTGCGGGCGCAGAAATTGCCACGATTTCTGAGTTATTACGTACAGAACGTGTAGTGCGGGTAATGCCAAATACGCCTGCTTTGGTGCAAACAGGTGCACATGGTTTGTATGCAACCGAACAGGTCAATAGCACTGACCGTGAATTGGCAAGTCAGGTTTTGGCAGCGACAGGTTTAACTATTTGGGTAAACTCTGAGGCGCAAATTGATGCTGTGACTGCAGTATCTGGTTCAGGGCCAGCATATTTCTTCTATTTGATGGAAAGTATGATTCGTGCAGGCAAGAACTTAGGTTTAGATGAAAAAGTGGCGACAGCACTGACGTTACAAACTGCTTTGGGTGCAGCACAAATGGCAATTACCAGCTCGAATACACCTGCAGAATTACGCAAAAATGTAACTTCACCAAATGGCACGACCCAAGCGGCAATTGAAGTGTTTGATCATGCGCAAATTTCACAAAATATTCAGGCGGCATTGGCTGCTGCTAAAACGCGTAGTCAAGAATTAGCGCAAGAGTTGAGTGATAGTATTTAATTATTGAAAAACAATGAATTTAAATTTTAGGAAAGTTTAAGTATGGGTGCAAATTCTGCGCTAATTTTTGGCATTATCATTAACGTAGCGATTTTGCTCGTATTCTTCCGTTTCTTAATGCAATTGGCAGCGGTGAGTCCTTATAACCCTGTGGTGCTTTCAACCATTAAAGCCACCAAAATTGTAGATGTATTTGGACGTATTTTTCCAACGGTTGGCAAAGGTCGAGTTAACTCTGCAGCCTTGGCTTTGTTGGTGGTGTTGTATCTACTCAAAATTTTTGGTGTTATGTATCTCAATGGTGCGATGCCGAATAGTCCAATTCACTTACTGATTCTGACTTTTGTGACCATGATTCAGGATTTAATCCGTTTCTGTCGTTATTTGATTTTTGCCACCATTATTTTGAGTTGGGTGGTGATGTTTACTCAATCTCGTGGCCCGTATATTGAGGTGATTCAAGAGTTGGCAGAGCCGTTATTAGCACCATTTCGTCGTTTATTGCCGAACATGGGCATGATTGATTTGTCGCCAATTATTGCATTTTTGGCTTTATATATCGCTGAAATTATTATGAATCAGGTAGCGATTGTATTGCTGACTGGCTTATAAGTCGCATTATCCTAAAACATTAAAAAGGACTCAAATCGAGTCCTTTTTTTGTAGTTTAAGTTTGGGCTGACGACCTTAATGAGTCTTCAGAAATACAAATAACCTGCATCCTGACCTCCTTCTAGGCGAAGGAAGGTGCTGAAAAAAGAGAGCGCAACGACTTTAGTGCGCTTCATCCCAGTTATTGCCTTTTCCGACTTCCACCACCAATGGTACAGAAATTTCCACCACAGATTGCATGACTTCTGCCAACTTCGGCGCGAGTTCATTTGCCGCATCTGCATCGACTTCAAATACCAATTCATCGTGTACTTGCAGCAACATTTTGGCTTGCGCTTGCGGTAACATTTTGTCGACTTCAATCATCGCCATTTTAATAATATCAGCTGCAGAGCCTTGTAATGGCGCGTTAATTGCCGCACGTTCTGCCGCTTTACGTACCATCATATTACGTGCAGCAATATCTGGCGTATAGAGGCGACGACCTAAAATAGTTTCTACAAAACCTTGTTCTAGCGCGACTTGGCGGGTACGTTGCATATATTCATAAATGCCCGGATAACGCTGGAAGTATTGCTTGATGTAGTTTTGTGATTCTTCACGGGTAAACCCAAGCTGACGAATTAAGCCAAATTCCGACATGCCGTAGAGCAGACCGAAGTTTACAGCTTTGGCCTGACGACGCTGATCTGAGGTTACGTCTTCTAAGGCAATACCCAAGACTTCTGCCGCAGTACGGCGGTGCACGTCTTGTCCATGGTTAAAGGCATCGAGTAGGGCATCATCTTGTGAAAAATGTGCCATTAAACGCAATTCGATTTGCGAGTAGTCGGCTGCCAACAACACGCGACCTTCAGGTGCGACAAAGGCTTTACGAATTTGACGACCAATTTCGGTACGAATTGGAATGTTTTGTAAGTTTGGATCAGTAGAAGATAAACGCCCTGTTGCAGTCAAAGCTTGGTGATAACTGGTATGCACTCGATGCGTATCGTTGTTGGCTTGTTTCAGTAAGCCATCGGTATAGGTGCTTTTGAGTTTAGATAAACCACGGTAGTCTAAAATTAAACTACTGATCGGATGCTCAATTTTTTCCAAAACACTTTCACTGGTACTGTATTGACCTGTTGCGGTTTTCTTGCCGCCTTTGAGTCCGAGTTTATCAAACAGGATTTCGCCCACTTGTTTCGGTGAGCTGACATTAAAGTTTTCACCTGCCAATTCTACAATTTGGTTTTCCAAATCTTGCATGGTTTGGGAAAAATCGACACCCAATTGATCTAAAAATTTCAGATCAAGCTGAATGCCATTTTCTTCCATACTGGTCAGCACACGCGCCACAGGCATTTCAATGTTGTGCAAAATATTGACCAATTCAGGATGCTTTTGTAGCTTCGCAGACAGCACTTCATATAAACGATACGTAACATGCGCATCTTCTGCAGCGTAGTGCGCAGCCGTTTCAATTTCAATTTGATTGAAAGTTTTTTGCTTGACGCCTTTGCCTGCAATTTGCTCATAAGATGTGGTCAGGTGGCTTAAATATAAGCGTGCCACATCATCCATGCCGTGACGGGTTGCGACAGAGTTAAGCACATAAGATGCCAACATGGTATCGAAATACCAACCTTGTAAATGAATACCGTGATTTTCAAGCACATGCGCATCATATTTTAAATGATGCCCAATTTTATCCACCGCATTATTTTCTAAAATAGGTTTGATTTGTGCCAAAACCTGATCACGGTTGAGCTGCTGTGGTGCGCCCTCATAATCATGCGCCAAAGGTACGTAATAGGCATCTTTGGCATCGAACGCGATAGAAAAACCAACAATTTCTGCAACGCGATAATCCAGACTGGTGGTTTCTGTATCAAAGGCAAAACGCTGTGCAGTTTGCAAGCGTTGCAGCAAAGCATCCCAATGCGCCTGATCTAAAATGGTGTGGTATGTTGCTGCACCGAGTTGATCATCAACACTGCTTTGCGTGGCTTGATCTTCAGTTTCAATTTCATTGGCTGTCGGTGCGGCGACTGTTTTTGCAGCTTGTTGATAATTGCTGTTATTTGGGTTATTTGGATGATCGAGCGATTGTAATTGATTACGGAATTCTAGCTCGGTATATAAATTGCGTAAGGCTTCAACATTAGGGTCTTGTAGTTTTAGATCGGCATAACCAAAGTTCAGATCAAGGTCACAAACAATGCTGGCGAGTTGATGATCTAGCGCGATGCCATCGGCATTGTCTTTAATATTTTGTCCGACTTTGCCTTTAATATGATCGACATTTTCTAAAATCGCACCAATCGAGCCATATTCGGCCAGTAGTTTTGCAGCAGTTTTGGCGCCAATGCCGGGCACGCCCATAATACCATCAGAAGCATCACCCATGAGGGTCAGATAATCAATAATTTGATGCGGCCATACGCCAAACTTGTCAAATACAGCCTGAATATCCATTGGCTTTTCTTTGAAGCTGTCTTCAAGGGTAACTTTTTCAGTCACCAACTGCGCCATGTCTTTATCGCCCGTAGAAATCAGTACTTGCTGTCCTTCGGCTTCGGCACGTTTGGCTAAAGTTCCAATAATATCATCGGCTTCTGCGCCTGGTAGCATGTAAAGTGGAATACCCAAAGCACGAATTAAAGCATGTAAGTATGGAATTTGCTGAGAAAGTTCCTCAGGCATACTTGGGCGGTCACCTTTATAAATTGGCGATAGTTCGTGACGGAAAGTCGGCTCAGGCGTATCAAAAATTACCGCCATGTGAGTAGGCTGAGTACGACGCATCAACTTTTGAATCGCAGAGATCGCGCCACGAATAGCATTGGTATGTAAACCAGTTGACGTGGTTAATGGTGGTAGTGCGTGAAAGGCACGAAATAGAAAATATGAGCCATCGACCAAGACAAATGGTGGCATGGATTGATTCCTTCTGCAAATAAGCAGTTTATTGTACGTGATTTTTGCAGTTGTCGCAGAAACTGATTTTTAAGGCAAGTGTTGCAGACGCACAGTTACCGAATTGCTGATGAATCCTGATTCAGAATCGTGCTGTCTGTTGTATGATCGGAGCCATGACAATATCAATAAAATGAAGAGCAATGCAGACAGAGCAGAATGAAATTCGAATCATTTGGTTCATGCTATTAATCATAATTTCAATTGGCGCATGGTGGCTCGGTGTGCCGATGCTGAGTTATATCTGTGCAGTTGCTGCGGTGGTCAGCGTGATGTTTTTTGTGGGACGAGTGCAGAACTCACTGGAACAGGTTGTGGATGCACAGTCACAAGTACAACGCCAAAGCTCTAAAACTCCTTTATATATCGCGGCTTTGATTGCTTTTTTAGGGATATTGCTGGATTGGTATTTACTGGCATCGATTGCTTTAAGTGCATGGTTTTTTATGTTGCTGCGATGGTTGCAGCGTTTGGAGCAAGGACTGTATCAATTACAGCAATTACAAAGTGCTGCTAAGCTTCAGGCGCATGCTCAAAAGAGCTATCCCCAAAAGACCAATGCTCAAGAGAGAAAGACTCAAACGCAATTCGCAGAGCATATTTTAGCCAACACATCTGAAGTTGGTGCAAGTCTTTCATCCGCTGAGGCAAATGTGGATGAGGGTGTTATATCAACCGCTTCTCAACCTGAAACTATCACTATTCAATCTGATACTGTATTGTCGAGCGAGCCGAATTCTGTTCGGGAACAAGCAGCTCAAGTTTCTTATCCATATCCAGATTCATATCAAGACCAAGAACATCCACATCAAGGGCATCTACATCAAGAATATTCAGCTCCAGATTTAGCCAAATCCTCAAGGTCTGCCGCCCCTTTTGCAACAGAGTCAGGTGCATCAAGTAACAGTTTATTGCAACAAGCCCAATCATGGCTGTTGCATGGCAATCCTGTATTAAAAGCAGCAATTGTAGTGTTACTCATAGGCGTGGTGTTACTGCTACGTTTTGCTACTGAACATTGGCAATTTAGTTTGGCAGTGAAACTTTTGTTCGTTGCTGGCGTGAGTGCAGCAGTGACAGTATTCGGTTATCTGTTACGCAACAAAAATCGCAGCTTTGCTTTGGGTGTGCAAGGTTTGGGGTTGGCTGGGCTGTGTCTGACCTTATTTTTTGCCTATTACAATTTGGTCATTCCAAATTTAGCTATCGCCAGTCTGTGTTTTATTGTGGTGA
Source organism: Acinetobacter sp. YH12135 (assembly GCF_013418565.1). NCBI lineage: Bacteria > Pseudomonadati > Pseudomonadota > Gammaproteobacteria > Moraxellales > Moraxellaceae > Acinetobacter > Acinetobacter sp. YH12135. Next base: position 9,558 of record NZ_VPBU01000020.1, on the reverse strand, counting down.
TGGTGCTCACGCTCTGGCTGAGTTTAAAACAACAATCAGTCGAACTTGCCCTCATGGCAATGCTGATTGCGTATTTCGCACCGTTTACTTTACCTGTTCGTAATGCAACAGCCATTGAATTTATTGCCTATTATTTGCTGATTAATATTTCGGTTGCCATTTTAAGTAGTTTACGTCCGTGGAAATATTTAAATCAAATTGCGTTTTTAATGACGGTTGTGGTGGGTGGCAGCTATGCCTTTTATCATGGTTATATCTTTGAACGGCAGGTGCTAACGCTTTTAGTTTTGGCGCATGCGGCTATTTTTATTTGGTTGGGTTTTCGCTTTAGTCAGCTTTTGGCACAGGAAGATGTCGCCACGTTTCAGCTGAAACCTATTTTAGACCTTGCCTTGATTTTTGGCGCACCCATTGTCGGTTATGCCTGTTTATATCTGATGTATTTTGAAGAAACAGCAGAGCAGGCAGCCTTTAGTTTGTTATTTGCGGTGGTTTTTGCAGGTTTGTATTGGCTGGCCAAACAGCATCGGCAGACACAATTTATTGCACAAAGTTATTTCAGTTTGATGCTGATTTTTAGTGTGTTGATTCCACCTATTTTACTGCCTGAACAATGGAGTGTCATTGGTTGGGCATTACAAGGCGTGGCTGTGTTTATTTTTGCCTTTATTCAATATTCTAAAATTAGCCGTTATTTGGCACTAGGTTTGTTTGCCGTAGCGGGCTTATCTGGGCTGTATTATTTAGTAGAGTTGCCTTATTTCGAGCGCAGTATTTATTGGGTACTGAGCCTAAGTTATGCCACGGTTGTGGTGTTTTCCAACAGCCGTGCAGCTTTCAGACAACAACTGAGCACAGCAACCACGAGCGTACTGTGTTTAATGATGTTGTCTGCAACCAGTTTATGGCTATGGTTAGGTTTAGATTACTTTGATGGAGAACTTGCAACCGTACAGACGCTTTTGGCGGTGGTGGTCATTTATTTACTTATCAACGAAGTACTACTTTCTCGTCAAGCGACATGGTCATGGCTATTGCCCAAATGGTTAGGTCTAACGCCAGTTTCGCTCACTGCAGCAGGTTTATTATTCAGCCGTAGCTATGATGGAGCGGTGCATTGGGTTTCGGGTACTGAACGTCTGCTATTTGCCTTGTTTGCAGGCGTGCTCAGTGTGTTGTGGTTGCGTCCTTTATGGACTGTCCGCAGCGACAAAGAATGGCTGAGTTTAGGACTGTTACCCATTTTGGCGATGGCGAGTTTAACGCTGTTACCACAGCATCCGTATAGCAGCGTGGTGATTTTACCATTGCTCTTTGCGGCGTGGTGTTGGTGGCAACAACCGGATTCAGATTGGCGCAAATTTTGGTATGCGCGTAGCAATTTAATCTTCATGTTGATGTGGATGCTATGTTCACAACTGTTGACTGAACACGCATTTTACGGCTATGTACTGCCTATTTTGAATCCATTTGATTTGGTCAGTATAGCCATGTTGGTGGCTATTTTGTGGATGTTGAATCTGCAACGCAAAACCCATTTAGACCAAGGCTTGGCAGCGGTAATTATGGTCTTGAGTTTACTGTGGCTAAGTAGTTATGTGCTATTACGTGCCTTACATCTGTATTTGGGAACGCCAATCAACCAAATTGCTGTTTGGCAAGATGCCACTGTGCAGCTCAGTTTGACCTTGCTTTGGGTGAGTTTGGCTTGTATCGCCATGTGGATTGCCAGTCTGAAACAATTACGTGCCTTGTGGATTTTAGGCAGCAGTATTTTGGTGATTGTGACCTTAAAATTGGTGCTTTTAGATTTATCTAATATTGGGACTTTAATGCGCGTGCTGTCATTCTTTGCTGCAGGTTTAGGTATGCTACTGATTGCATATATCGCCCCAATTCCTGAGCCAGATCTCGCAAAAAACAACACTTCGCCGTCTTCCAAAGCTTGAGCAGATCCTCAAGTTTAGTTAGAGGCAAAGTGTCGAAGACTGAAACGATTACTTTAAGTCAGGTTCTCGTTTCAGTGCTTGGGCATTGGCATATTGATCAAGTTCTTCATTATTTAAAGGGCGCGATAAAGGATGATCAACAAAACCCATTTTGGGTACAGGAATTTCGATTTGGTTGTCTAGGAAACCATTACGGATACGTTCCTGCATTTCATCACGTACCTTTAAAAAGTTTTCTTGCTGACACCACACCGCAAACAACAATTCAATTGAAGATTCACGGAAAGCTGTAACTGTCACCGCGGGTTTAGGGTCAGACAGCACGAGCGGATATTGATTGGCGACACTGAGCAACACTTCACGCACTTTAATAATATCTTCGTGAAAATTAATCGCGAGGGTAATGGGCACACGTCGGATTGGAAACTTGGACAAGTTATGCACGGGTGCACGAATCAATTGTTCATTGGGTAAACGCACATAAATATTGTCTTGGGTCAGCAATTTAACTGAAAGTAAGTCAATTGAGATCACTTCACCTTCAATGGTGTGTCCGCGAATCAGGGTGATTTGAATGGTATCGCCCACTTCAAAAGAACCTTCGCCAATCAGGAACATACCACTAATTAAATTGGATGCCGAGGTTTGTGAGGCAAAACCCAAAGCCACGGTTAAAATACCCGCTGCACCTAAAAACACGCTGAGTTTAAAGCCTGCTTCTTTCAGGCTCGCCATCACAAACAGCAGGAAAATAAAGTAAAAAATCCCGCGTCGCCAAACTAAGCGTTGATGCGCATTAAAACGTGCGCCAATAGTGCGTACAAAAGTATTGGAAACAAAACGTGCAATTAAGAAACCAATCAAAGACAATACAATTGCGACCAAAATTTCGGTCAGACGATCTGTATTGATACTGGTAAAAATTCCTTTGAGGCTGTTGGTGATTTCTTTGGAAATATTGGAATCTGCCATAACATCCTCTTAGAAAAATGAATCAAACATATTAAATAAAGCACCTGCCGTTTCACGCGGTGGTTGCAAATAGGTCACTTCACCTGCATGTGGCGGGGTGCGATTTTCAATCCGAATTCGTGGCGGGCGGTCTAAACCTTCATGCATCACTTTAATTTGTGAAGTCCATAAACGACCTGTACTTTCGCTGAAAAATAAAGGCAGCGCAGGCACAGGCACATTCATTCGGTCAAAACGCAATTGTTGATTGCTGGTGTTGTGAAATTCAATCGGCGTGACGGCACGAAATGCACGTGGTTTTAATTGATGTAATTCGGTACGGCCATCGACTGCTGTGGCATAGCAAATTTCACCTGTACGATGATTGGGGCCAAACCAAGTATCTTTCGGGCGAATAATCGGCAAATCAAAAATGGGTTCACGTTGACCATCGACAAAGGCAGACATCCACAACGGTGTGCTGATATACAAGGTGCCGCGTTGCCCCGCAGGAATATAAATTGGATCGACAGGTTTAATCACCACTGAACGGTCTGCCAAACGAGGCATGAGCTGTAATTTACTTTGTGTAGATTTGAACATATAGCGTTCAATTTTCACAGGTTGTGGAAAGGCAAATTCAGGATCATCAATGTTATGCCATTGCTGTTCATAATCGTATTGAACCTGCGGGCGATAATATTCCAAACGCCATTCTTGCATACCACGGGTCAAACGTACTAAGAGTGAGCCAAATTGCCACGTTTTAGGACGATTGAGCTCAAACTCATAGTCACCCCACCATTTTAATTTAGCCGAATCAGTTTCTGAAATCTCATGATTTTGTGACAATGGCCTATCCCTTTCTTGATAAATCAGCGAAAACAGACTTCACGCTGTCATACGCTTAGAGTACACTCAAATTAAATTTTTTCATCATTATTATAATCGCTGATGCAAGTACTGAAACAATTACAAATACCGTATAGCTTTGCCAAACGCCATGGGGTGTTAATTCGTTATGAGGGCGATCATGCCTTTATTGTACGTCGTGAAAATACGCCGATGCTTGCCATTCAGGAGGCGCGTCGTTTTTTGGGGCATCCTGCACAGCATCAACTTTGTAGCGATCAGGAATTTCACCAATTATTAAGCAGCAGTTTTGCAGGTGATACAGGCGAGTCGCAGCAAGTCGCTGCGGGATTGGAAGATCACCCTGACTTACTCAGTTTGGCCGATTCAGTTCCAGAAGCAGAAGACCTGATGGATCAGGAGGATGATGCACCGATTGTACGTTTAATCAATGCTTTACTGTCTGAAGCGATTCGGGTTGGCGCATCGGATATTCATATCGAATCTTTTGAGAAAAAACTGTCAGTCCGTTTGCGGGTCGATGGTCAGTTGCGTGAAATCGTGCAACCGCGCCGTGAACTTGCGCCTTTATTGGTGTCACGTATTAAAGTCATGGCAAAACTGGATATTGCCGAAAAACGTATCCCTCAAGATGGTCGTATTTCGCTCAGACTAGCAGGTCGTGAGGTCGATGTACGTGTATCAACGCTGCCATCTTCGCATGGTGAGCGGGTGGTGATGCGTTTGCTGGATAAGCAAGCAGGTCGTTTAAACATGACGCACTTGGGGCTGATGCAAAATGATTATGAGCGCTTAAAGCAACTGGTACATCGACCACATGGAATTATTTTGGTTACAGGGCCGACGGGGTCGGGTAAAACCACGACCTTATATGCGGCTTTGTCAGACCTGAATGATGGCTCTAAAAATATTTTGACTGCAGAAGACCCGATTGAATATCAACTAGAGGGGATTGGGCAAACACAGGTCAACACCAAAGTGGATATGACCTTCGCTCGTGCTTTAAAAGCCATGCTGCGCCAAGACCCAGATGTGGTGATGGTGGGGGAGATTCGTGACTTGGAAACTGCTGAAATTGCGGTGCAGGCCTCTTTAACGGGTCACTTGGTATTATCTACACTACATACTAATACGGCTATTGGTGCAGTCACCCGTTTAAAAGATATGGGAATCGAGCCGTTCTTGCTGTCAAGTTCATTAATTGGGGTGATCGCGCAGCGTTTAGTGCGCACCTTATGTTCGCACTGCGCCACATGGCATGCTGCAGATGACTTTGAACAAGAACTCTTTAAAAGTGTGACCGATGCAAGCGATTTAAAACTTCCGCAACCGAAAGGCTGTGAACATTGCTCACATACAGGTTTTACGGGGCGTACTGCAATTTATGAAATTGTCCCTGTGGATGAAGCAATGCGCCGTTTGATTCATGGCAATGCCGCGGAATATGAACTAGAAGATTATGCACGACAGCAATCAGGTTCGATTCGTGAAGATGGATTGCGTAAGGTATTGGCAGGTAAAACTACCTTGGAAGAAGTGCTGCGCGTGACCAATGAAGCGGCTGAATAGCTAAAAAGTAAGATGAGAAATAAAAAGGGTTGATCGTTATATTGTTGATCAACCCTTTTTTTATTGAAATTTGATTTTAAAATTGCAATAAACGACGATGCTGCATTAACGGCATCGACTCTCGAATTTTGCTTTGTTCGTCTAAATCAAAGGGCACTGTAATCAGTTGCGTACCTTCGTCTTGCACCATTGACAATAACTGTCCGCGTGAATTGGCAGCGCCTGAATGTCCCCAAGTCTGACGTTTTTCACCATGCCAACCTTGTTGGGCTGCACCTAAAACCTGACATTGACTGTCCATGCCACGCGCCTGCAAGAGCAATTGCCAATGCATTTGACCTGTGGTGTAAGTAAAAGCCGATGGCGCAGTTAAAATATTGGCGCCTTGCGCACGTAAAGTTAAGGCCAATTCAGGAAAGCGCAAGTCATAACACACCATTAAGCCAATGTTGCCAAACGGTGTTTTCGCCACAACGACTTCAGAGCCGGGTTCAAAAAACTTAGATTCCTGATAACCACCAACAGAGTCACCAACTTGCACATCAAACAAATGAATTTTGTCATAACGTGCTTCAGTTTTTTCTGGGCTAATACATAAACTGATCGTACGCACACGACCATCTGCAATTGTTGAACCATCAGGGCGATATGGGCAGGGCAATGTACCCGCCACAATCCAGATTTGATATTGATGTGCAAGCTGTTCCAAACGCTGTTGAATACTTTCAAACTGTGCCGCGGTTTCGCATTGTTTGCCTGCTGCAAAGCAAACAAAGTTTTCTGGAAAAACGATCAGTTCTGCACCATCGGCTTTACTTTGTTGAATCAATGTTTCAATGATTTTGAAGTTTTCCTCAATATCATTTTGTGAGTTCATTTGAGCAACAGAAAGTAAAGTCATCAAAGCATTCCTGAGTGAAGATCAAGCGTTCTGCTGATTTTGCTCAGCACATTGATCGAGATTATCTTGTTCTTTTTGTAGCTGTTTCACCAAAGGTTCGAACATATTTTGGTTGTTTTCATTCAGCTTCATGAGGGTTTTATGGGCATCTAATACCGTAGTGAGCATATTGCTATGCGTGACGTGTTCTTCTACCAGCTCACGCGTGCAGACAGTTGGGTCACCACAGTAATTTAAAATCACAAACACCTGTCCTAAGCCCATGCTATTGGCGAGCGTAGTAATGTCTGGATTAGTAGAGAGCATAACTGCTTGAATGTTATGGATTTGTTTCAGTTTTAAGCCTAGCTTAGCCAATACACCTAAAACTGTACTGTCAATAAATGTAGTTTGGGTTAAATCTACAATTGCACCCACCACATTAGATTGCTGTTCAATTTTACTGAGTAGTTTGTCTAGACTAATACAAGATTGGGCACGCACTTCGCCAAAAAGCTTAAAGATATGCGTTCCATTCAAACTTGCATATTCAACATGACCTGTTGACATATAAATGCCATTTGCAGAGAAGGATTAGATAATTATCCCATAGCGACTATATAGACTCAAGTGGCTTACAGTCGTATATCTTGGGTTGAGAAGTTAACTGGCTGATTTATTGGTTATTTTGTTCGACACAAACTCAAGATCGCAATATCATCTGCTACATGATCGGGGGCTTGGAATGATTGATTTTGCAAGTGAAAGACCAATTGTTCAAACTGTTCATTCAAACCACCACTATAAGGTTCTAACGCACCATCGGAGCAGATAATAAACCGCGCCTGTTTATTTAATACGCACTCAAATTCCTCAACTTCTAAATCTTCAGTCAGTCCCAAAGGAAAACTACTGGTATTTAAAATTTTAGGTGCTTGATTGGGTTCGATAATAATGGCAGGTGGATAATGCCCCGCACTCGACCAACGCAGTTCGTGGGTTTCAATATTTAAAATCCCACTAATCATGGTGATATGCTTTTCAATATTTTCTTGAACCAACATGCCATTCAGCTTCTTAATCAGTTCGCGTGGTGTTTTGGAGCGACCATGAAATGCAGCCATCCAAGACGTTAGTAAACTACTAGTTACACCATGCCCAGAGACATCGGCTAAATAGAACATGATTTCTTTATCACTGATTTTCCAGTAATCAAACCAATCGCCCGACAAATAAGCCGAAGGCTTAAATAACGTATCTACACGGTAGTTGCACAGTTCAATAGGATTGGGCAGTAATTTTTTTTGTAGTTCAGCAGCTGAAGGTAAGTCGCGGCTGTCTTGATTGCGTTTATATTGTGCGTCTATTTTGCGTAAGGCTTGTGGTGGATTTTCTGGTAAACGACTCCACAACCAACCTGCTAAAGCGCCTTGTTCCCATGCTTGCACCAATGCTGTGCCTTCATCTTCAAAGGCCAATACAATCGTGGGTAAATTCCATTGATGTGTTAAATAATCTTGCACATCGGCAATTGCAATAATGGTTGGGTCATACAAGCTGATGTCATCTATGTGAATCATTTGCACACTAGGAAGTGTGTCGAGCACCTGTTCTAGATATGGAATATCACGTGTGGGTTGAATGAAATACATAGAGTTTTGTGTTGACCCTGAACCTAAACAAAGCGTTACTATAACAATGCCTGAATACTCAAGGAAAGTAAAAACTCACCTTGAGTAAAATGTTTTACAAATTATTCTTTGCTTTCTTCAGGCGGGTTTATTTCTTCTTGATCATCAAAAAGTTCTTCGCTTTCATCATCTACAAAAAAAATACTATCTGCATCGAGTCCTTTCTTTTCCGCAATTTCAAAGTTTTTACGTTGCAAGTAAATATCCCGAATCGCGGCATATTTATCGCCCTGTAATACTTGTTCTACATCTAGGAGTTGCGAGCGTGTATCTAGGCCGCGCATAACTTGCTCCGACCAATATAAACGGTCATTGCCATCTAAAATGTATTTTTGTGGACGCGCCTGACCATCTACAAGTGTGCCAAAACCATCACGGAAAGTACTTGGGCCGTAAAATGGTAACATAACATAAGGCCCTGAAGGGACACCGTAGTAGCCCAAGGTTGTACCAAAATTTTCTTCTTCTGTGTCTAAACCTAAACGACGTGCAGGGTCAGCCATGCCTAAAGTGGTAATCGTATTTAAACTAAAACGACCTAAAGTTTTAGCGGCACGTAAAGGACGACCTTGAATCAATTGGTTAACCGCATTCCATGGTTCACCCAAGTTTTTACGAAATTGACGATATGAACCGCGCACTTCACCAGGGACTTTCTTTGTATATTGAACCGCAAGTGGACGCGCGATATTACGATCTAACATATCGTTGAATGCATAAATCTGACGGTTTAAAGGTTGCAGTGGGTCTTTGACTTCATCGGGTTGTGCAGCATTTGCATTCACTTTTAAATCTTTGGCTTTTACATTTTTTAATTCTTTAAGCGCATTCAAACGACTACTTTTAGTTTCAGAAGATGAGTCTGCCGCAATAACTTCAGTAGTTTCTTCTTGAGCAACTTCTTCAGTAGAAGGCGTTGTCGCATGTGTTGAGGTGATGAATCCTAAAGAAACAAGGCACACCCAAAGATATTTTTGTTGATACATAAAGAATCCTAGCGCTTAAATCTGAGTAAGCAAAAGCTGTTATATCGCCGATGGGTATATAGTAACAGTTAATTGAAACGATGTATTAAAGCAAATTTGCTCAAAATGTGTGTAGAAAAAGCAAAAATGAACAAAAAATAAACACCCGATATATTTCTTTTGAAAAAAGTCTTGCAAGGTAAAATATTTGCCCTATAATGCACATCCATCGGCGGTGATGAAGATTAAAACTTCTGATAAAACAATGACTTGATTGAAATCGATTGGGTTGGGTTTTAGAAAGAAAGTTTAAAATAATTTAAATTACCAGTTGACACTTTAGAAATAAAGCGTAATATAGCTGACCTAGCTTGATGCTGACGAAGCATCGAGAAGATCATTAAGAGATTATGAAGAACAACTTGTGTGGATTTTTACTGATTGATTGATCGAAAATATTTCATTGATTGATTGGTTTAAATTACTCGAAGTTTATTTGAGCGAAATTTAAGTCAGAAAATTGATGAGCCAGATTTGGAAGTTTAGATTAAAGCTTCAAAATGATTTTAACTGAAGAGTTTGATCATGGCTCAGATTGAACGCTGGCGGCAGGCTTAACACATGCAAGTCGAGCGGGCGAGGTTGCTTCGGTAACTGAGCTAGCGGCGGACGGGTGAGTA